>NZ_JBFBBQ010000118.1:0-24498 GCF_040682775.1 Amycolatopsis sp. NPDC051106
CGGGCCCGTGATCGGCGGAGGCACGTGGGAACGCAGTCAATGACACACTCCTGGCGTCCGGCGCCAGGAATGAGTCATTCACTGCGGCGAGTTCCGGCCCGCGCGGCCGGCCCGATGTTCACGCGCCGCGCAGGTGATCGCGCAAGGCGCGGGCAACTCTGGCCATCAGCACGTCCGCTTCGGGCTGCAGCACCGCCGGCACCCGGGACTCCGTCAGCGCCACCACTCCGAATACCCGCCCGTCCGCGTGCTCGACCACCCCGGCCTCGTGCCGCAGGTTCAGCAGCGTCCCCGTCTTCGACGACCAGCGGGCCGCGTCCGAGGCGAAGTCCGGGGTCAGGCGGTGGCGGATCACGTTGTGCGCCATCAGGTCCCGGACGCCCGCGGCCACCGCCGGATCGATCCGCGACGGCGTCCACAGTGCCTGCAGCAGCTCGAGCACCGCCCGCGCCGACGCCGCGTTCGCTCGCGTGACGTCGAGTTGCGCCAGCCGGTGCCCCTGTCCCGCCGTGCCCGCGCCGATGGCGAGGGAATGGGCCAGGTCGACCTCGCCCGCGTCGAACCGCTCGGCCGGCGTGTCGACCAGGTCCGCCATCAGGTGGCGCACGGCGATTCCGCGCAGGCCCCAGCCCTCCAGCGTGCGCATGATCAGGTCCGGCGGGGTGAGGCCGAACAGGACGTCGGCCGCGACGCCGTCGCTCAGCGCCGTGCTCAGGTACAGCAGGTCGTCGACCGCGATCCGGGCCGGGTGGCGGAACCGCGTGAGCCCGATCGGCCCGGGGGTGGTGACCCCGCCGGGCTCGACCTCCAGCTGCGTCGCGCCGTCCAGCTCGCCGCGCCGGATGCGTTCCAGGGTCGCCGCCGCGAGCGGAACCTTGACCAGCGACGCGATCGGGTACACCCGATCCGGGTCGATCCCCAGCTCGTGCCCGGAGCGCAGGTCACGCACCAGGAACGAGCCACGCAACCCGCCCTCGTCCAGTTCGGCCCGCAACTGCCGGACCAACGCCTCCGCGCTCACCTCTCGACCCCCAAACACCGCGCGACCGCGACGGACAAGCCGCGCACCCGCTCTGCGTCCTCGCCCGATCCGGCCGCGACCTCGAAGCCACGCGCCAGCGGACCCTCCCCGACCGGCCGCCAGTGCAACCCCAGCTGGTCGGCCTGCGCGGCCGAGCACAGCAGCAGGTCCGCCGAGCCGAACACCGCCGCGGCGGCCGCGGTCAGCGAGCCGGCCACGGCGACCTGGGCCGGCCGCAGGCCCACGGCGTCCCGGGCCCGCAGCAGCGGGTCCCGTACGTGCGGGACATCGTCCTCCGGCTGGATCCACACGTGCCGCCGGGCGCCGCCGGCTCGCCCGGCCCGCAGGGTCTCCAGGTGCACCACCCGCGCCGGCGGCGAGACCACCCCGGCCAGCCCCAGGGGCACCGACCACTCGCCCTCGCCGGCCGGGACCGCGACGAGCGCCGCACGCACCTCTTGCGTGCGGACGAGCTCGGCCCGCTCCCCCGGCGGCGCGACGCGGAACTCCAGGTGGACCTCCCGCGTGCGGGCCTCGGCGGCCAGTTCCGCCAGCTCGCGCACCCCGCAGGTGTCCGGGACGGCCACGCTCATCGGCCGCAGGCGCGCCCGCCGCGCGTCGTGTTCCAGCGTGTCGGCCAGCTGCACGAGCCGCCTGGCCGTGGGCAGCACGTCCCGCCCGAACGGCGTCAGCCGAGCCCGGCGGGTCGTCCGGTCGAAGAGCCGTTCGCCGAAGTGCCGCTCCAACGCGGCGATGCGCCGGCTCGCGACCGGCTGCGGGATCCGCGCGACCGCCGCGCCCGCCGTGAAGCTCCCCGCCTCGCTCACGCTCACGAACGCCCTGCAGCCGCCGACCAGGTCCACTCCGCCACTCTATGCGATTCCGGCATCGAACCGTTTGTTTCCGTCTTGGACAGCATGACCGAAGCCGGTGAGACTGCGGAGGTCGATCAAGATCGGAAAGGATGCCTCGTGCCGTTCCCCCACGTCCGGCGGGCCGCGCTCACCGCGCTGGCCTTCGTGTCGCTCACCGCCTGCACCGCCGAAGCCCCGGAAGCCCCGGCGGCCGCCCCGCCGGCGCCGTCGCCGTCGAAGACCGCCGAAGCCCCGCAACCGGACTTCGCGCCCCTCGAGCGCGAGTTCGACGCCCGCCTCGGCGTGTACGCCGTCGACACCGGCTCCGGCCGCGAACTCGCCCACCGCGCCGACGAACGCTTCGGCTACGCCTCGACGCACAAGGCGTTCTCGGCCGCCGCCGTCCTCCAGCGCACGAGCGTCGACGGGCTCGCAAAGGTGCTGAAGTACACCCGCGCCGACCTCCAGCCGAACTCCCCGGTGACCGAAAAGCACGTCACCACCGGCATTTCGCTGCGGGACGCGATCGACGCGGCGTTGCGCTACAGCGACAACACCGCCGCGAACCTGCTGTTCAAGGAACTCGGCGGGCCACCGGGGCTCGGCGCCGCGCTGCGCGGGATCGGCGACACGACCACGCACGTCGACCGGACCGAACCCGGCCTCAACGACCTTTCGCCCGGCGACATCCGCGACACGAGCACCCCGCGGGCGATGGCCGGCAGCCTGCGCGCTTTCACCCTCGGCACCACGCTGCCGCCGGAGAAGCGGCAGATCCTGACGGACACGATGCGCGCCAACCTCACCGGCGCGACCGTGATCCGGGCGGGCACGCCCGCGGGCTGGGCCGTCGCCGACAAGACCGGCACCGGCGGCTACGCGACGCGCAACGACATCGCCGTCGTCTGGCCGCCTGGGCGCGCGCCGATCGTGCTGGTGGTGATGTCCGACAAGAAGGCGAAGGACGCGACCGCCGACGACCGGCTGATCGCGGCGGCGGCGAAGCTCGTGTTCAGCGCTCTTCGGTGAGGACGCGGGCTTCGAGGTCGACGCCGTGCGTGCCGACGACCTCCGCCCGGACCAGCGAGCCCGGTTCCGGCGCCGGTCCGGCGAACGTCACGTGCCCGTCGACCTCGGGTCCCTGGTGCGCCGCCCAGCCGTGTCCGCCGGTCCCGACGACCACGTCGACGACCGCCCCGAGCCGTTCCTCCGCGCGGCGGGAGACCAGGTCGTCGGCCAGGACGGACAGCTCCTCGACGCGCTCGGCGAGCAGTGCGGCCGGGACCTTGTCCGGCAGGGCCAAAGCCTCGGTGCCGTCCTCGTCCGAGTACCCGAACACGCCGGTGGAGTCCAGCCGGGCCTGTTCCAGGAAGCGCTTCAACTCGGCGAAGTCGGCGTCGGTCTCGCCCGGGAAGCCCGCGATGAAGTTGGAGCGCACGCCGGCGTCCGGCGCCAGCGCCCGGATCCGCTCCAGCAGCTGCAGAAAGCGCTCCCGGTCACCGAAGCGGCGCATCCGGCGCAGCACCGGGCCACTCGCGTGCTGGAACGAGAGGTCGAAGTACGGTGCGACGCCGGGTGTCCCGGCGATCGCTTCGACGAGCCCGGGCCGCAGTTCGGCCGGCTGCAGGTAGCTCACCCGGACGCGGTCGGCGACGGCGGCGAGCTTCGGCAGGAGCTTCTCCAGCGCCTGCAGGTCGCCGAGGTCCTTGCCGTAGGACGTCGAGTTCTCGCTGACCAGCACCAGCTCGCGCACGCCGTGCCCGGCGAGCCACTCGGCTTCGGCGAGGATCTCGGCGGGCGGCCGCGAGACGAACGCGCCGCGGAAGCTCGGGATCGCGCAGAACGTGCACCGCCGGTCGCAGCCCGACGCCAGTTTCAGCGGCGCGACCGGCCCTCCGCCGAGCCGGTGCCGCAGCACCCGCGGGCCGCTGGCCGGGCCGTGGCCGGGCACGTGGGCGACCTGCTCGGCGGACCGCTCGACCGGGGTGATCGGCAGCAGCGTGCGCCGGTCGCGCGGGGTGTGCGCGGGCCCGGTCCGGCCGTGGAGGACGTCCTCGATGCGGTCGCCGATCTCGGGGTAGTCGTCGAACGACAGGACGGCGTCGGCCTCCGGCAGCGCGTCGGCGAGCTCGCGGCCGTAGCGCTCGGCCAGGCAGCCGACCGCGACGACCTTCGCGCCCTTGCCGGACGCGGCCAGGACCGTGTCGATCGACTCCTTCTTGGCCGCTTCGATGAAGCCGCAGGTGTTCACCACGACGACGTCGGCTTCGGCACCCGGTTCGGCGAGGCGCCACCCCGAGCCGCCCAGCCGGGCGGCGAGCTCGTCGGAGTCGACCTCGTTGCGTGCGCAGCCCAGGGTGACCAGGGAGACCGTGCGCACGGCGGTCAGTACTCGACGATGGCGACGGTCGGCGGCTTCGAGTCCCCGATCGCGGAAACGACGACGCCCCGGCCGTGGCCTTCGTCGCCGATCGCCCGGGTCTGCACCAGCACGGGCGCGTCGACCGCCGGCGCGACGGCGTTCAGGGGCAGGTAGGCGGTGACGACCAGGCCGCTCGCGAGCAGCACCCGGGCGATCTTGCGGCGGCGATCGCCGGATTCCCGGACGCTGACGCAGGTGCCCCACTGCTGCCCGGCCGGCGCTTCCGGCGCGTTTCCCTGACGGCGACGACGTTCTTCGGCCATCCGCTCGAGCATGCCCACGGTTCCCCCTCGGTGCAGTCCGGTAGCCGGTCGAGCCGAGAGTCGCACGCGGCGCGAAGCCCGCTCAAGGTCTTCACCGGAAGTGGCCGGAACCGGTCAGTGACCACCGAACAGGTGCCGGACCTCGGTTTCGGCGTCGTCGAGCCACCCGGCCCGGCGCCGCTCGTCCGCGTCGGCGACCACGCGCAGCACCAGCCGGCGTACCTCCGGTTCGCCGAGGTACGGCCCGAGACAGCGCTTCCAGATCGCGTCGAGCGGGTCGCCGAAGAGCGTCCGCTCGCGCTCCTCGGTCGTGTCCGAGGTGTTCACGACGAGCAGGCCGCGCAGCGAAAGCAGCGACTCCGGCGCGCCGCCGGCGTCGTCGAGGCGGTACGCCACGCCGGGGACGAGGATCCGGTCGAGCCAGCCGCTCAGGATGGCGGGGGGTTTGCCCCACCAGTTCGGGTGGATCGCGACGAGCCCGCCCGCTTCGCGCAGTTCGTTCCGATGCTGCCGCACCAGCGGATCCGGTTCGGCGGCGAGGAACTCCTCGGCCCGGGTCCCGCTCGTGTACGCCTCTTCCGCGGTCAGCACCGGGTCGAAGCCTTCGGCGTACAGGTCGTGGAAGAACACCGGCCGCCCGGCGCGGGCGAGGGAGCCGCGGACCCGCGCGGCGAGGGCGTGGTTGAAGCTCCCCGGCCGGGGATGGGCCAGCAGGACCACCACCGGCCGGGACGTCTCGTCGAGCACCGCGTCAGCTTGCCACGGCGCCGGCCGCCGGCTCAGCCCGCGTTGGCCAGCAGGCCCGGCCCGGTCGGCGCGTTCTGCATCAGGCAGGCGTGGCACGGCATCCCGCGCAGCCCGTCGAGCACTTCGGCCTCGCCGGGGAAGATCTCCTCGCCGCACAGCGCCGTCAGCCGCGCCGGCACCGCGCCCGCGGGCGGGACGGGGATCAGGTGGCAGACGCGTCTGCTTTCGCCGACGACGCCTCGGCGTAGCCGCACCAGCGCGAGCATCCCACCGTTTTCACCCATACACGGACCGTAGGCCGAACGGCTCATCCCAGCTTCGTGCCCGGGCACCAACGATCTTCGACGACGGTGGTCCGGGGGACCAAAGTCACGCCGGCGACAGCACGGCCGCACCCAGGCGGTGGCTCAGGTTGAGCGCGAGCTCGACGTCCAAGCGGCTCTCGGCGAGGTCTCGAGGCAGGAGCTCCTGCGCCTTGCGGACCCGGTACTGCACCGAGTTCTTGTGCATCGTCAGCTCGGCCGCGGCCCCCGTGTAGCTGCCGCCGGACGCGAGGAACACGCGCAGCGTGTCCCGCAGCCGCGCGCAGTGCTCGTCGTCGGCGCTCAACGGCCCGAGCGTGCTCGCGACCCACAGCCGGGCCGCGTTGAGGTCGGTCGTCATCAGCGCGACCGTGCCGACCTCCCGGAAGGTCAGCACGCGGTCGCAGTGCTCGCCGGCGGCCAGCGCCAGCGCGTGCACGCGCCGGGCCTGCTGGTGGGTGTCCCGGAAGCCGGCGACGCCGGTGCCGGGGTCGCCGACGGTCACGCGCACGCCGGGGTCGGCCTCCGCGAGCGCGGCGTCGAGGTGTTCGCGGCGGACCGACGCCACCGGGAGCCACACCCACGCGCCGGCTTCGTCGCGGGGCACGAACAGCGGGCGTCCCTGGCCGCCGGCCCGCTCGAGGACCGCGCCCGCGACCGATTCCAGCAGCGACAGGACGTCGTGGGCCTCGGACGCGTGCCAGACGATCATGCCCACGTGCGTGCCGCGCAGGCGGTAGCCGATGACCGCCTCGGCCGCGTCGACGTCGGGCGGGCCGCCGTTCTCGCCCAGCAGGTCCACCACCTTCGCCGCCCGCGCGGCGCTCCGGTTGAGCAACCACTTGTCGCGTTCGTCCTGGTAGACGGTCACGAGCTGGCGCACCACCCGCGTGATGAACTCGTAGGCGACCTTGAGCAGCCGGCGCATCATGGCTCCGAGCAGCGCCGCGTCGTCGACCAGCCGGATGCACTCCTGGAACCCGAAGTCGAGCATCGCGGCCTGCCCGAGGTCGTACGCCCGGATCAGGTCGAACACGGGCGTGCCGCGCTGCGCCAGGCGCCGCGCGTACTCCATGGCCGCGGCCGGCGGATCGACGGTCGCGGGGTCGATGCCGTGCCGGAAGATCTGCAGGGCCGTCTCGATGTTCTGGTAGACGCTCGCCGACAGCAGGCTCACCATGCGCTCGTCGTCGTTGACCAGCTGCGGCAGGTCGGCCGCGTACAGCTGGACCAGCTCCCCGGTCAGCTCGCCCGCCCGGTCCGCGAGGGTGGCGGCGATCTGCCGGATGCGGTCCGAGACGACTTCTTCGTCCACCATGGAGCCACCTTAGGGGGTGGACGATCAAGCTCGTCCGGCGAACTCGTCGATCAGGGCGAACGTTTCGGCCGGCGCCTGAACGTGGGGCACGTGCCCGGCGCCCGCCACGACCTCGAACCGCGCGTCGGCGAACGCGGCCGCGTAGGCCTTGCCGAACTCCGGCGGCACGACGACGTCGTCGGCACCCCAGACCAGCAGCGCCGGGATCCGGACGCGCGCGAGCCGGCGCAGCAGCTTCGGGTCGGCGATCCGCGGGCCGCCGTAGACCCGCAGCGCGGCCAGGTCCGCGGGGTCCGGCCCGGGCGCGCCGGGCGGCGGCTGCGGCAGGCTGACGCCGTGGCCCTCGACCTCCGGGCCGATGCCGTCGAGCACGACCAGCCGGCCGATCCGGCGCCCGCGGTCGCGCACGGCCATTTCGGACGCGACCCAACCGCCGAAGGAGCTGGCGACCACGAGGACGTCGCCGGCGTCCTCGTCGTCCAGGAGGTCGAGGTAGGTCACGGCGAGGTCGTCGACGCCGGAGAACCAGTCCGGGCGGGGCGTGCCGGCCCAGCCCGGGTGGGTCGGCGCGAGCACGCGGGCGTGCGGCGCGAAGTGCTCGACGATCGGCTCGACGCCGCGCGGGCCGGCGCCACCGTGCAGCACGAGGACCGTGCGGTCGCCGCGGCCGGTGTCGACGAGGGGGATGTCCAGTCCCGGGTGGGGACGCAGGGTCCGGGTCATGGTGGTTCCTTCCGGTCAGGGGTGGGCGGTGTGGGCGAGCATCTGCTCGACCATGGCGGCGGGCGCGTCCGGCCGGAAACAGGCTTCGAGGTTGTCCGCCGACTCGCGGGCGGCTTCTTCCGCCCGCGGGAACAGCGCGGCTTCGTACGCCGCGAGAGCGCTTTCGACGTCGTTGTGGGCGGCCAGCGCGAGGGCCAGTTCGGTGGCGTCGAGCATGGCGAGGTTCGCGCCCTCCCCCGCGAACGGCGACATGACGTGCGCCGCGTCGCCGAGCAGGGTCACGCCCGGGACGCGCTCCCAGCGGTGGCCGACCGGCAATGCGTGGATCGGACGGGGCACCAGGGCTTCGTCGCTTTCCTCGATGAGGGCGCGCAGCCCGGCGTCGAAGTCGCCGAAGACGTCGAGCAGCCGCGCGCGGTCGGCCAGGTCCGTGGCCGCGGCGGGGTCTTCGGTGCGCACGGCGGCGTACACGCGGATCCGGCCGCCGCCGTTGCGCTGGGCGATCAGGCCTTTCCCACCGGCCAGTGCGAACAGCGAACCCGGGCCGACGAGCGCGGCCACGGCCGGGTGCTCCCCGTCCACATCGGACAGATGAGCCTCCACGAACGACAGTCCGGAGTAGACCGGCACGGCGGCCGACAGCAGGGGCCGCACCTTCGACCACGCGCCGTCCGCGCCGACGACCAGGTCGGCTTCGACGACCTCGCCGGTGCCCAGGGTGAGCCGGCCGGCGGACACCGCGGTCACCTTGGTGCCCCACCGGACGACACCCGCCGGCAGCGATTCGGCCAGGAGCCGTTTGAGATCCCCGCGATCCACCTCGGGCCGCGTGCCACCGCTCTCCTCGGCGGTTTCCTCGAAGTGGACGACGCCGTCGCGGTCCAGGATCCGCAGGGCCTCGCCTTCTTCCCTCGCGACGGGGCGGAACTCCTCGGTCAGGCCGGCCTCGGCGAGTGCGCGCAGACCGGACTCCTCGTGCAGGTCGAGCGTGCCGCCCTGGTCCCGGGCGGCCGGGGAAGCGTCGAGTTCCCAGACGGTCGACGCGATCCCCCGGGTGTGCAGGACGCGGGCCAGCGTGAGGCCGCCCAGGCCTCCGCCGACGATGGCGATGCGGGTCATCAAGTGTCCTCGGGTTCGGGCCGCGGGGTGGCGAGCGCGCCGTTGAGCAGCGCGTCGAACGCCCACCGCGCGCGGGCGGGGCCGGGGCCGGACACCAGGTCGGCGGCCATCCCGGCGATGTGCGGGTGGGTCAGCGAGGAAACCGTGGCCAGGGAATCGACCATCACCTCGTGCTCGCGGGCGGCCCCCGGTTTCTCCCGGCGGCTGCCGTGTTCGACGGCGGCCGCCGTGGCGGTCAGCAGCAGCACGTCGACCGCCCAGGCGGCCTGCCCGGGCGCCATGCCGCCCTCGTCGAGCAGCGCGAGCACCGCCTCGACGACGGCCAGGTAGTGCGGCCCGCTCAGCCGGGTCACCAGCGCGACGCGGGCGAGGCTCGGGTGCGCGAACAGGACCGTCCGGTAGGAGTCCAGCACCGACCACAGGCGCTCGCGCCAGTCCCCCGCCCCGCCGAGGTCGACCTCCGCGAGCAGTTCGTCGAGCACCGCGGCGTGCAGTTCTTCGGTGTCCTTGACGTAGACGTAGAGCGAGGCCGGGCCGGTGTCCAGCTCCTTGGCGAGCCGGCGCATGGTGACGCGCTCGACACCCTCGGCGCGCATCACCGCGACGGCGGTCGCGACGATGCCTTCGCGGGTCAGCGCCGGTTTCGCCGGGCGCTCGCGGCGGTTGTAGGTGCTTTCCGGAGCCATGGGCCCACTGTAGCGAACATGTTCGTTACGAGCACGTTCGGGACGAACATGTTCGCCCGTTGTCGGTCACAACCTTCCCGTCACTCGACGCGTGTACGTGACGACACCGGGGAGGACGTCATGGGGATCCATCCGCTGCAGGACGGCGAACGACTGCTCTGGTCGGGACGGCCGGAACACCCGAAACGCTGGTTCGCCGAGCATCTGGTCCTACTGTCCAGCATCGCCGTCGGAGTCACGGCTCTCGTACTGGTGGGAACCTTCGACCCGGACTTCCCGATCGAGTTCTTCTACCTGTCCATGCTCCCGCTGGCCGCGGTGGCGTCGAGGACACAGCTGCAGGGCCTTCGCGCCCGCGCCTTCGCGACCACCTACCTCGTCACGGACCTGCGGGTCATCTTCGTGATGCAGTGGCCCACCGGCGCCGAGTTCCGCTGGGTGTGGCATCACCGGCTGCCGCCGGCGCGAACCAAGACGGACGAGCGGGGCGTCGGGACGATCACCTTCGGCACGAGCCCCTGGGCTCGGTGGATCCTCGCGAACAAGCCGCAGTCCGGCGCCTGGGCCCCTTTCGCACCGGACCTCCACGCGATCGCGGACGCGGAGCGGGTGGCCGAACTGATCCGGCGGGCCCAGCGCACTCCCCTGCCCCACTGAATATTTCCGGACGAAAACAATCGGAAACAATAGGGAAACACGGACCAGCCGCCTAACTGGTCTGAACCATTGAGCGAAGATCACCCGTCTGGCGGTTTCCGGTTCCACCACAAGACAAAACAAGAGGTCCAGACCACTGGACCGAAATTTTCGGAAAACCGGTTAAGCAACTTTCGGGGGGTGTGTCCCCTTCTCCCGGACGGTATATCTGAACCACCGAATCCGCAGCGGCCGGTGACACCACCGGCCGGTTCGATGCCGCCCGCACCCCGCTCACCGGAGGCACCATGCACCGCCTGGACCCGGCCCGCGACCACGTCATCGGGCTCTACCGGATCGTCATCGGCTTCCTGTTCGCCTGCCACGGCCTGAAGACGCTGTTCGGCCTGTTCGGCGCGAAGGCCCCGGCCGCCGTCGGGGCGTGGCCGGGGTGGTGGGCGGCGGTGATCCAGCTCGTCTGCGGCGCCCTCGTCTGCGTGGGTCTCGGCACCCGGGCGGCCGCGATCCTCGGCTCCGGCTCGATGGCCTTCGCCTACTTCACCGCGCACATGCCGGACGGCCTGTTCCCGATTCAGAACGGCGGCGAAGCGGCGACGCTGTTCTGCTGGAGCCTGCTCGTCGTCGCGTTCGTGGGCCCGGGCCGCTTCGCGCTCGGCAACCTCCCCGCCCTGCGGCGGGATTCCGAGCCGGCGCCGGAGCGCGTCACGGCCTAGGGACGCGAGATCCCGACGCCGCTGCGGGCGTCGGGACCGTACTTCGCGAGCTCCGCCGCGAGGTCGAGCCGCCCGCTCCTCGCCCGGTCGTCGTCGGTCAGCAGCTCGCGCGGGATGATCCAGACGACCTCGAACTCGAGCCCGCTGGGATCCTTGGCGTACAACGACTTCGTGGTGCCGTGGTCGGAGGAGCCGACGAGCGCGCCGGCCTCGGCGAGGCGGCCGGCGAGCCGTTCGAGGTCGCCGAGGGTGTCGACCTCCCACGCCAGGTGGTACAGCCCCACCGACGTCTTGCCCGCGCCCGAGTCCGCGGCGTGCGAACCGAGCTCGAACAGGCCGAGGTCGTGGTCGTTGGCCGACCCGGGCGCCCGCAGGAACGCCGCGCCGCGGTGCACGTCACCGCCTTCGATGTAGTCGAAGCCGAGCACGTCCCGGTAGAACGCGACGCTTTCGGCCAGATCCCGGACGTAGAGCACGGCGTGGTTCAGGCGAAAGATCGACATCGGGGCTCCCGCGCACGGCACGCAAATCGGTTGAAGTTTCAACCGAAGGCTACCACGATCGGCGCCGCCCACCGCCGGGCCGAGCACCCAGGACCCGGCGGGCGACCCACTCTCGGTGGGTGCGGCCACTGACCGGGCGACAAACCTTCGACACCGCATCGAGGCCCTGGTCAGACGCGCCGGCGGTTCGTAGGGTTGGTCCACCGCAGGGCACCGTGTCAGCTGTCCCGCGGGCGGTGGTGCCCCGGGTCCGACCTTTCCCCGAAGCCAAGTCCGGGGCACCACCGCATCCCCTCATCCCTCGCTCTTCGCGACCGCCCAACCGTCACGAACATTTACATACATACGCCATGTATGTAGCCTCGCTTCATGACGACACGGAGCGAATCCCTGGGCCAGGAGCACCGGGTCCGGCTGCCGGCCGGCGAGGTGCGGTACTTCGAGCGGGGCGAGGGCGCCCCGGTGGTGTTCGTCCACGGAGTGCTGACGAACACCGAACTGTGGCGGAAGGTCGTACCGGACGTCGCCGCCGCCGGGTTCCGCTGCGT
The DNA here is from genome assembly GCF_040682775.1 of Amycolatopsis sp. NPDC051106. NCBI lineage: Bacteria > Bacillati > Actinomycetota > Actinomycetes > Pseudonocardiales > Pseudonocardiaceae > Amycolatopsis > Amycolatopsis sp. NPDC051106. The sequence goes on from NZ_JBFBBQ010000118.1 coordinate 11,877, forward strand.
GGCCCCGGATCTGCCGCTGGGCTCGCACGACCTCCCGATGCGCGCGGACGCCGACCTCTCCCCCACCGGCAACGCCGACCTGATCGCCGACTTCCTCGACGCGCTCGACCTGCGGAACGTCACGCTCGTCGCGAACGACACCGGCGGCGCGCTGACACAGATCCTGCTCAGCCGCCGCCCGGATCGAATCGCGCGGGTCGTGCTCACGCCGTCCGACTGCTTCGAGTACTTCTTCCCGCCGATCTTCAAGGCGCTGCCACCCCTCGCCCGGATCCCCGGCTCGATGGCGGTGCTCGGGCAACTGCTGCGGATCCGCGCGCTGTACCCGCTGCCCGTGCTCTTCGGCTGGGTGGTCAAGCGGCCACTGCCGGACGCCGTCGCGCAGGCCTACCTCTCGCCGCTGCGGAAGTCCGCCGGGGTGCGCCGCGACCTGCGCAAGCTCCTGCGGGAAGTGCACCCGCGCCACACGCTCGCCGCCGCCGAGGCGCTGCGGACCTTCGACCGGCCGGTGCTGCTCGCGTGGGCCCCGGAGGACAAGCTCTTCCCGATCCGGCTGGCCCACCGGCTCGCCGCGCTGCTCCCGGACGCGAAGGTCGTGGAAATCCCGGACTCCTACACCTTCGTCTCCGAAGACCAGCCCGCCGCGCTGGCCGGGCACATCGCCGAGTTCGCGGGCGTCATGGCAGATTAGGCGGGTGCGACGTACCCAGCAGGACCGTTCCGCCGGCACGAAGGCCGCCCTGGTCGCCGCCGCGCGCGAACTGTTCGCCGCCCGCGGCTACCAGGCCGTCCCGGCGGACGAGATCACCCGCGCCGCCGGCGTCACCCGCGGCGCGCTGTACCACCACTACGCCGACAAGCAAGGCCTGTTCCGCGCCGTCGTGGAAGAGCTGGAACGCGAGCTGACCGAGGAGGTCCGGGCCGCGTTCGCCGGCGGCGCGGACCCGCTGACCGGCATGCTTGAGGGCCTCGGTGTCTTCCTCGACGCATGCCTGCGCGAGGAGGTCCGCCGCATCTCGCTCACCGACGCGCCCGCCGTGCTGGGCTGGGACGTCTGGCGCGAAATCGAGGCGGAATACGGCCTCGGCCTGATCGTCGCCGTCCTCGAGCAGGCCAGGGCGGACGGGCTGATCGTGGAGATGCCCGTCCGGGCCCTGGCTCAGCTGGTGCTCAGCGCGGTGATGGAGGCGGCGAGGATGATCGCCGCCGACGACGACCCGGCCCGGACCCGCGCCGAGGTCCAGCAGGTCCTCGGCGGCTGGCTCGCGAGCCTGGTGCGGCGGCCCTAGCGCGTCCGGTAGATGCCGAGCACGGCGGCACCGACCGCGGTGGCCGACACCAGCCTCAGGTCCACCGGTGCCGGCACGTCGTCGAAGAGCCGCCGGCCAGCGCCCGCCACGGTGGGGAACACGAGCAGGCGGTACTCGTCGACGAGACCGTGACGGCCGAGCGCCTGGGCGATCCCGACGGAGCCGATGACGACGAGCTCGCCGGTTTCCTTCGCGACTTCGTCGATGAGTTCTCCTTGCAGCAGCGAGGAGTTCTGCCACGCGGACACGTCGTTCAGCGTGCGCGAAGCGACCAGCTTCCGGGCCGCGTTGAGGCGGTCAGGGAATTCGCCCGTACGGCCGGGCCAAAGCTTGGCGAACAGCTCCCACGTGGTGCGGCCGAGCAGCAGGGTGCCAGTTTCGAGCAGCGTGCCGAGCCGGAACTTGTCCCCGGCCACCGCTTCCGGGCCGTGCCGGAAGGCCCAGCCGCCGGTCGCTGTACCGCCGGAACCGTCCGGGTCTTCGACGACGCCGTCCAGGGTGACGAACTCGGTGACGATCACGCTCATGACTGCTCCCGGTGGATCCCGCCGCGCCCGGGTGGCGCGGCCTTACCGGTACCTACCGGCGGCGGCCGCCGGATTCATCGGCCGCCGCCGGAGGAATTCCGCCCTAGGCCGTGACGAGCGACAGGCCGTAGGTCTGGAGGATCTCGTTCACCGGCTGGAACCACGTCTCGCCGCCGGAGCCGCAGTTGCCCCAGCCGCCCGAGGTGACACCCTGGGCCTGGTCACCGGTGATGAACGAGCCGCCGGAGTCGCCGGGCTCGGCGCAGACGTTGGTCCGGGTCATCTGGTAGACCGCGCCCTGGGAGTAGTTGACGGTCTCGTTGAGACCCAGGACCGTGCCGCAGTGCCAGTGCGTGGTCGAGCCCGAGCGGCACACCGAGGTGCCGACCGGCGCGACCCACGAGCCGCGGACGAGCGCGTCGCTCACCGTGCCCCAGCCGAGCACGACCGGCGCGGTCCACCAGCCGTTGCCGATGCGGATGAACGAATAGTCGTTGCCGGGGAAGGAGGAGCCGGCGAAGCTGCCCATCGCCGAGCCGTCCCAGCCGACGACCGAGCTGCCGGTGCCGCCGCAGTGGCCGGCGCTGACGAACCCGCCGTTCACGGAGAAGCCGATCGAGCAGCGGGTGTTGCCGTTGATGTAGTAGGGGTCGCCGCCGACGGTCCCCGCGGAGAACGGCTCGGCGGCCGGTGCGGTCGCCACGGTCACCGGGCCGGCCTTCGCGGCCCGGGCCAGGAAGGCGTCGACGTCGGCGCCGTGCGCGCCGGGCCGCAGGGTGACCACGACGCTGCCGGCCCGCGGGTCGGTGCGCCAGCCGCTGACGGCGGCCGGTGCGGGGTCGGCCTTGGCGGAGGCGTCGATCGCGGCCTTGGTCGCGTCGAGCTTCGCGGCACTGACCTTCGCCGGCGCGGTTTCGGCCCCGGCCTGCCGGACGGCGTCCGCCGCGGCCGGGTCGGTCACGCCGACGACGAGCTTGCCGAGCGCGGGGTCGAACCAGGCACCCCCGAAGGCGGCCCCGGCGGCCTGCTGCGCGGCCGGCATCACCCGGGCGGCGGTGATCTCCTGGCCCAGGCGGGTCTCGGCCTGGGCGGCGGTCAGGCCGAAGTCCCGCTGCATCGCGGCGATCAACCCGGGTGAGGCGACAGCCGGGCTGAGCGACGAGGAAGCGAGGGAAGCGGTCAGGACGGCGGCGCCGCCGAGGGCGAGAGCGATTCTTCGACGCATGCGGTCTCCTTCGAGGCAGGGGGGAAAGAAACTCACCGTGCGCCGAGTGTGCGGGCGGATCGGGGCGGTGGTCCAGATTTGTCCGGTCTTCTGTCCGGAATTCGCGGAGGCGAACGTCCGTCCGCTGTGGACTCACGGACGCGATGCATTGCGAGGCAACGGATTCCGGGAACGCAAAAGAGCGCGAACCGGTCCCACCTGTCCGCGTCGACGAAGGTCTGGACCAAGTAGAACACGCGAGCGGGGACGGTGACGGGAACCAGAGTCTGCGGGGCAGCAGACGTGCATGAGCGTCCCTCCCGGCGCACCCGGCGTTGACAGCCCCCACCTCACCGCCCAGGGGTTCCGGCAAAGTCGCGGTTCGGCCGCCTGGCTTCCGCCACTGCCGTGCACCTGATCGCAACCCGCTCGTCCGCGCCTGCAGTCCGGACGTCGGATCCAGAGGTCTTGAATGAGTCATTCAAGTCTTGGGAGGTCCTGAATGACCCATTCAAGACGTTCGACTGGGTCCGTGAGGGACCGTCAGGGAAACCGGGAACGCGAAATCGTCCGGCCACCCGTAAATGGATGGCCGGACGGTTCCGGGAAAAATCAGATGCGGAAAGTCACGACGCTGCTCCATCCGGGCTAGCCCGCCACCCTGGACGGATGGCGGGCGGCCGCGCGATCCGGAATGGCTGACGCAAACCCCGATCCCGGCCCGAGTGGGATCAGCGGGCGAACGCGGTCAGGAACCGGTCGCGGAAGGAGTCCATCTTCCAGACCGGGGCCTGCGCGGCGGGGTGCAGGCCGTCCGTCCAGCCCCAGCCGGAGATCCGGTCCAGCACCTTCGGGTCCTTCGCCACGATCGTGATCGGCACGTCGCGCACCGCGCCCTGCGGCGTGACCACCGGCGGCTGGTGGTCGCCGAGGAACACGAGGACCAGGTTGTCGTCGCCGTAGTGCTGGACGAACGAGATCAGCGTCCGGAGCGAGTAGTCGGTGGCGTCGCGGTAGGCGTCGCGGATCTTCGCCGGGTCCTTCCAGACCGACTCCGGCGCCTCCCCCGCGCCGGGCTGCGGCGCGAAGACCGACCCGTCGCCGACCTGGTCCCAGTCGACCAGCCAGGGCCGCGGCGACCACGGCGCGTGGCTGGACACGAGGTCGACCTCGGCCATCACCGGCTGCTGTGAGGACTTCGCGAGCTCGTTGCGCTGCAGCATGGAGAACGTGTACTGGTCCGGCATCGTGGCGTAGGCGAACCCCGGGCCTTTGTAGCCGATGTTCCGGAAGTCGTAGTAGGCGTCCGGGTGGTAGAACCGCTGCCCCTCCGGCCAGTCCTTGGTGTGCGCCGGGACGTCCCAGACCGTCTTCCAGCCCGCCTTCTGGAACGCGCCGCCGAGGGTCAGCCGGTCGCTGTCGAGGAGGCTGTTGTACCGCTGCTGGTTGTCGATCCACATGCCGGACTCGACGGTGGAGTGCGCGAGCCAGCTGCCGCCGCCGAACGTCGAGGACGACAGGAACGCGCTCTTCGCGCCGATGCCGGCCGCGCGCAGCTGCGCGGTGCCCGCGTCGAGGGTCGCGCCGATCTTCGGCGCGAACCCCGGGTCGTCGAGCGCGACGCGGCCGTAGCTCTCCACGAACGTCAGCACCACGTTCTTCCCGCGCAGCCCGGTCAGCAGCTGGTCACCCGGGGTGTGCCGGAACGCGTCCTCGGCGGCCAGCTCGCCGAACGGCCGCTGCTCCCGCAGGTCCGTGCTCACCTGGCGCAGGTCGTCGTAGGCGAGGGCGGCGGCGTTCTGGGCGGCGACCGGCTGCCCCGGCGCGATTTCGACGCCGAACACCGAGCAGACGATCCAGATCACGCCGAGCACGGCCACCACCCGCGTCGCGCCGGTCCGCCGGCCGGCCGCGATCCGGGTCAGGCGGAGCATCGCGAGCACCATGAAAGCGACGATCGCGATCGCGAGGACCACGGCACCCGCCAGCGTGGCGTACGCCCCTGCCTCCCCGATTTCCCCGGCGAGGAACTCGACTCCCGCGTTGAAGAAGCTCCAGTCGTAGATCGGGTCGAACGGCTTCTCCAGCGTCGCGTAAAAGCCCGTGTCGAGCGCCTTCAGCACGGTGAGCAGGCCCAGCACCAGCCCGACCAGCACCGCGCCGACGCCGCGCGCCCGCGGCGGCAGGACCAGCGCGAACGCGGCCACGAACAGGCCTTCCACCGGCACGCGGACCAGCATTTCCGGCGAGAACGAGTTGAGGTCGTCCGGCGCGAGGAGCGCGAACAGCACGAGGAGCGCGGCCAGGACGGTGAGCACGACGCCGGCGACGGCGTGCCGCCGGGCGGCCCGGGGCAGCCCGAAGTCGGGCAACGGTGCACCCGGGGTGCGGCGGCGGGCACGCCGCGGCAGCGGCAGACCGGTGGTTCCCATCATGGTGCGGCCTCACATCACGGTTCACGGGTCGGCCGCCGATCCCCTGCGGCGGGGACGGCGGTCTCACCGCCTATACGGTGCGCGGCGGCGCGGGGTTCACGCCGCCGCGCACAGCTCACGCCGCGGGCGGCCAGAGATAGAGCTTTTCCGGGACGATCCGGACGATCAGCCGCTGCGCGTCCGGTTCCGGCGGCGGGGTCTTCCCGCCCATGTACCGGTCGTACATCTCGTGCAGCAGCACCTTGTCCGGGTCATCGGTGACCTCGACGCGGCCGCGGATCTCCACGTACCGGCCGGGGTTGCTCGTGACCAGCAGGCTGACGCGCGGGTCGCGCCGCATGTTGCGGGTCTTCAGCCGGCCTTCGATGGTGCTGAACACGACGCTGTCGCCGTCGCGCTTCACGAAGATCACCGACGACTGCGGCCGGCCGTCGGCGTTCGCGGTGGCCAGCACCGCCGTGTGCGGGCCGTCGAGCACTTCGCGGGCGGCGGCGGGGAGGGGCGGGGTCATCGGGAGGTCCCTTCTGAAAGCCATTGGGAAAAGGTCAGCAAGCCGGGGTGGAGCTTCCGGGTTTCCGCCGGGTCCCGGGATCCGGCGTGCACGGACTCGAAGTACCGGGTGAACCGGAACATGTTGGCCAGCGCGGCGGGGAGGACGTCCGGGGGAACGTCGTCGAACCGCACGGGTTCGCCGAGGGAGGCGGCGAACCCGGCCGCCAGCTCGGCGCCGGTGAGGTTCTCGCCGGTGATGCTCACCGTCGCCCCCACCAGCTCCGGGCGGTGGAAGATCGCGTGGACGCAGCGGCCGATGTCCGCCACCGCGATCCCCGGCAGCCGCGCGGGTCCCAACGGCAGCGCCAGGGCCAGGGCACCGTCCTCCCCGCGGCGCGGACCGCCGCCGTCCAGGAAGTTCTCCCAGAAGAACGCGGTGCGCAGGAACGTGACCGGCACCCCCGCGAACTCCGCGTCGGCCGCGGCCTTGGCGTCGTAGTGCGGGACGCGGTAGCCGCCCGGCAGCAGCGGAACCCGGTCGTCCGAGAGCGTCCGCGTGTCCTCGAAGGTCGACCAGACGACGTGCGCGACGCCGGCGTGGCGGGCCGCCGCGGCCATCGTGGTGGCGTGGGCGGTTTCCCGTTCCGGCTGGTCCTGGGCGGCCGTGACGCAGAAAGCGCCGTACGCGCCGGCGAAGGCCGCCTCGACGGAGCCGGGGTCGTCGAGGTCGGCGGTCACGACTTCGGCGCCCAGCCCGGCCAGTTCTTTCGCGCGCGGCGAACCCGCGTCGCGCGTGACGGCCCGGACGGCGAACGGGCCGTCCGGATCCGCGGCGATCGAGCGGACCAGCCCGCCGCCCTGCCGCCCGGTGGCGCCGATGACGGCGACCACCCGTTTTTCGTCGATGGAAGTGCTCATGCCCGTACCGACCGGGGCCGGGCGGGAAAGGAATCGGTCCTTACCCGGACTGGTCGGTTCCAAACGCGTGCCGACGGCTTTCACCCGGGAAAGGGGCGGTATTACCCACGACAGGTGAGTGCTTGCGGCCATTCGGTTGCGGGCCGGTTGCGCCGGTGTTCTCCTCGGAGGGTCCGAAGATCGGCTTACTGTTGGAGGCCTGACGCGATGAATCTGTTCGACAAGGCGAAGGAAGCGCTCGGGAACAACCCGGACAAGGCCGACCAGGGTGTCGACAAGGCCGCCGAGGCCGCCAAGCAGCGCTTCGGCGACCACGCCGACAAGATCGACCAGGGCTCGGAGAAGGCGAAGGACTTCCTGCACAAGCAGGGCGGCGGCCAGCAGGACGCGCCCCCGCAGTGAGTCCCGGCCGGTGATCGCCCAGCCGTCCGGGGGAAGCACGCTTCGCTCCCCGCTCGGCTGGGTACCACCGGCTCCGTGGTCGCCACCTACCTCGTCCCCGTCCGGACGGCCCTCATCCTCTTCCCGTTCCTCGTGCTGGCCGTCATGCTCCCGGCCGCCTTCGTCAGCTACCGCCGGCGGGGCCGCGCCGGCGGCTGGCCGACGTTCGTCTTCTACGCGTTCCTGTTCTACCTGCTGGCGATCGCCACGCAGACGGTGCTGCCGCTGCCGGCCGACCCGGCGTACTGCGCCGGTCACACGTACGCGAGTTCTCCGCAGTTGCGGCCCTTCTACTTCGTCGAGGTGGTTTCGCAGCGCGCCCGCGGGCATTGGAGCCCCGTGGCGCTGCTGCACAACCCGGCGGTCTGGACCACCGCGCTCAACGTCGTGATGCTCGCGCCGCTCGGGTTCTACGCCCGCTACGCGCAGCGGATGCGGATAGTGCCCGCGGCGCTGATCGGCTTCGGCGTGTCGCTGTTCTTCGAGCTGACGCAGCTGACCGGCCTGTGGTTCGTCTACCCGTGCCCGTACCGGCTGTTCAGCGTCGACGACCTGATCCTCAACACCGCCGGCGTCGTCGTGGGCTGGCTGGTGGCCGGTCCGCTCGGCCGGCTGCTGCCCTCGCCGGAACCCGAGCACGACCGGCGCCACTACGCCGCGCGGGTCACGTTCACCCGGCGGCTGTTCGCGCTGGCCACCGACCTGCTCGGGTTCGCCGCGCTGCTCGGCTTCCTGTTCGGCCTGCTTACGCTATTCGGCGAAGACCTCGAGCACCGTGACACGCCGGTGGTGATCCTCGCCCTCGTCTGGTTCGTCGTGCTGCCCGCGGTGACCGGGTCGACGCCCGGGAAGCGGGCGATGCTGCTGCGCGTGGTGCGCCGGGGCCGCCGCCGCGCCGGACCCCTCGCGCTGCTGGTCCGCAACGGCGTCCTGCTCTCGCCGCTGTGGCTCTCGTGGATGCTGCTGGACGTGGACCACTGGGACCTCGGCAGTCACCCCGAACAGCTGCTCCTGCCCGTCGGGCTGGTCGCGTCGGTGTTCGTCATCGGCGTCTGGACGCCGCTGGCGGTGCTGCTGGACGGCGAGCACCGGGCACCCTACGAACGGCTGACCCGCACGGTCAACGTGGCCATCGTGGATCCGGCCGTTCCCGCCCCGGAACCGGCGGCCGAACCGCCCCGGTCGGACAAAGTCCTTAAAGGACTGTGATGGGACACCGTGCTGCCCGGGCCAGGGGGCGCTGGTAGATTCCGTCCGGAGCAGGTTGAGCCGCCAGCCCGCGCCCCCGATCCCCCGTTCTGGAGCGTGCATGACCACCGACGCACTGCGGCCTCGGCAGCGGTTCTCCGGTGACGGCTGGTCCGTGGACATCCAGGAGGACGGCGACCTGGAGACCTGCACGTTGCGCGGTGAGTTCGACTTCGCGGTCTCGGCGAAGCTCGCCGAGGTACTTCCGGCCGATTCCGGCGCTCGCCGTGTCCTCCTGGACATGACCGAGGTGGAGTTCTGCGACTCCAGCTGCCTGCAGATCCTGCTGCGGCTCGCCACCCGGCTGCGCGAGGCCGGCGGCCGGCTGGCCGTCGTGTCGGGCGTCCACGCGGTGGTCCGGCCCATCGAGCTGCTCGGCCTCGGCGACGTCATGCCGGTGCACGCGAGCCTCGCCGCGGCGCGCGCCTCCTGGGGCGAAGAATCATGACGGCCTCCGATACCCGTGTGGGCGGGCCCGGATCCGGGCATGAACAAGGGGAGGGCTTCTCCCCGGGGCCCGGCAAGGCGGAGGAGGCGGACATGAACCTACGAGGCATCCGGCACGAGCTCGGCATCACCGCCGAGCTGACGGAGCTGGCCAAGGTCCGCCACTGGGTCCGCACGGTCCTGGGCGGGCTGCCGGCCAACGTCGTCAGCACCGCGGTCATGGTGGTCGACGAGCTGACGTCCAACGCGCTGCGCCACGGCCGCGCGCCCTACCACGTGCGCCTGCTGCCCGGCGCCGCCAAGCTGCGGATCGAGGTCGACGACGGCGGGGGCGAGCCCGCCCGCCGCCGGGCGCCGTCCGACCAGGGTGGCCGCGGGCTCCTGCTGGTGGAGCGGTGCGCGGCGGCGTGGGGCCAGCTGCGGCGGCCCAGCGGCAAGACGCTGTGGGCCGAGCTGGTCACCGACGACCCCGCGGGCGCCTGTGGCTGACCCCGTAAGCACCGCGCGAAGAGCCCCCGGCATCGGCGACCGGGGCTGGGCCGCCGCCCCCGTGGCCGCTGTCTCCGCCGACGCGGACGGCGTGGTCCTCGCGCTCAACGAGGCCGCTCGCACGCTCTTCCCCACGGCCGAGCCCGGCCGCCCGCTGGCCGGCACGGTGGCGGACTGGATGGCCGAAGCACACGAGAGCCGCGCCGGCGAGGTCGTCCGCGGCGAGGTCGGCGAGCAGGCTTTCGCGGCCCATCCGATCCCGCACGGCGAGGCCGTGACGTGGTGGCTGGTCGACGAGACCGACGCCCGCGCCGCCCGGGACGCCCTGGCCCGGGAGCAGGAGCGGACCGCCTTCCTGAGCGACGCCTCCGCCGCGCTGCTGGGCTCGCTCAACCTCGAACGCTGCATGGAGGTCGCGGCCCGGCTCGCCGCGCAGCACCTCGCCGACGCCGCACTGGTCGTGGCGCCCGGGACGAGCGGGACCTACCCCGCCGTCTCCTGCGTGCGCGGCGAGGAGCCGACGCGGTCCCGGCTCGAGATCAACCCGGAAGAGCTGCCCGGGCTCGGCGAGGCGCTCCAGGGCTTCCCGCCGGTGCCGTCGCGCTGGCTCGATCCGGACGCGGCGCCCGGCTGGGTGCTGCCGGCAGGGTTCGGCCCGGTCGGTTCGATCGTCGTCACGCCCCTGCCCGGCCACGGCGTCCCCGCCGGTGCCCTGGTCCTGCTCCGCCGCGGCGAGCGGGCCTCCTTCACCGACCAGGAAGAGCTCTTCGCCCGGCTGTTCGCGGCGCGGGCCGGCGCCGCGATGTCGGCGGCGCGGGTGTTCGCGCTGCAGGCGTCGATCACCGACACGCTGATGCGCGAGCTGCTCCCACCCACTCTGGAGCAGCTCGGCGGCGTCGAGTTCGCCGGCCGCTACCGCCCGGCCCGCGACGGCGAGCGGATCGGCGGCGACTTCTACGACGTGCACTCGGCGATCGACGGCGAGGGTGACGAGTCGCTGGCCGTCCTCGGCGACGTCTGCGGCAAGGGCCTCGAGGCGGCCGTGCTGACCGGGAAGATCCGCACCACGCTGCGGGCGCTGCTGCCGATGGCGGGCGACCACCAGGCCCTGCTGAAGCTGCTGAACCGCACGCTCGCCGACCGCCGGGACGCCCGCTTCGTCACGCTCGTGCTGGCCTCGGCCCGCCGGGAAGGCGCCACCGTCCGGCTGCGCGTCACGAGCGCGGGCCATCCGCCGCCCCTGATCGTCCGGGCCGACGGCCGGGTGGAGGAGGCCGACACCCGCGGCAGCCTGATCGGCGTGCTGCCGGACATCGAGTCGACCAGCGCCGACATCACGCTCGACCCGGGCGAGACGTGCCTGCTCTACACCGACGGGATCATCGAAGCGCGGGGCGGGCCGCTCGGGGACGCGATGTTCGGCGAGGACCGGCTCCGGCAGTCGCTGACCGAATGCGCGAACATGCCGGCCGACGCCGTCGTCGAGCGGATCCAGATGCTCGCGTCGCAGTGGATCGGCCGCGGCACCCATGACGACATGGCCGTGCTGGCGATCACCGCGCCGCGCGGGCAGCACCTGGCCGCGGTCGGCGGCCACGGACGCGGAAGGTACACGGCATGAGCACCCCCACCCGCACCCCCGGGGTGGCCGAACACGCCGAACGGCTCTGGGACGCCGTCACGACCGGCGACGAGTACGCCGCCGGCGACGTCGTGGTCCAGGCGCTCGGCGAAGGAGCCGACCCGGAGAGCCTGCTGCTCGATGTGATCGGCGCGGTCCAGCGCAAGGTCGGGCAGGAATGGGCGGCCAACCGCCTCACGGTCGCGCAGGAGCACGCGGCGACCGCGATCAACGACCGCGTCATCGCGACCTTCGGTTACGTGCTGAAGCGGCCGGAGCCGCACCTCGGGCGGGTCACCGTCGCCTGCGTCGACGGCGAGTGGCACGCGATGCCGGCCCGGCTCCTCGCCGAGGTGCTGCGGCTGCGCGGCTTCCGGGTCGACTACCTCGGCGCGCAGGTGCCCGCCCCGCACCTGGTCGCCCACCTGCACCGCACCGGGCCGGACGCGGTCGCGCTGTCCGGGTCGATCGCCACCCGGCTGCCGACCGCGCACGCCACGATCACCGCGTGCCAGGCGGCCGCGACGCCGGTCATCGCGGGCGGCGCCGCGTTCGGCCCCGACGGCCGCTACGCGCGGCTGCTCGGCGCGGAGGCGTGGGCCCCGGACGCGCGCTCGGCCGCCGACCGGCTGACCGAGCCCCTCCCCCGCCCGCAGGTCGGCCACCAGCCGCTCGACGACCTGCCGCACCTGGCCGATCAGGAGTACACGCTGGTCACGCGCAGTTCGGGCCGGCTCGTCAAGTCGGTGCTGGCCGGCCTGGAGGAGCGCATCCCGGCGATGCGGACCTACACCGACCTGCAGCGCCAGCACACGGCCGAGGACCTCGCGCACATCGTCGAGTTCCTGGCGACGGCGTTGTACGTCGGCGACAGCGAGCTGTTCACCGGTTTCCTGGGCTGGACCGCCGGGATCCTCACCGCGCGGGGTGTCCCGGCGGCGTCCCTGGTGCCCGCGCTCGACCTGCTCGAAGCGGAGCTGCGTGACTTCCCCCGGGCGACCGACCTGCTCCGCACCGCGCGCACGCACCTGGCAGAGCAGGCCGCCGGATCGGGGCTGTCGGCATGACCGGCGGGCTGACCTGCACCTGGACGGCCCCGGACGTCGCCACGGCCCGCGTCGCGGTCGTCGGCGAGCTCGAGTTCGCGACGGCACGGCTGCTGCTGCAGCTGGTCACCGACCGCCTGGCCGAGCACCCGGAGGTGCGGGAGGTGCGGCTCGACTGCGCCGAACTCGCGTTCTGCGACTCCTCCGGGCTGTCCACGCTGCTGCTGGTCCACCGCGCGGTGACCGGCGCGGGCTCCCGGCTGCACCTGGACAACCGGCCGCCCGCACTCGACCGGCTGCTGACCCGCACCGGGACGACGGCGTACCTCACCGGTGAGGCCGCCGACTCCCGAGCCCGCCGCGACTCCTAGGGGGCCGGGGTGCCGGACGAAGGCCCCGGCAACGCAGTGAATGACTCATTCCTGGCGCTGGACGCCAGGAATG
>NZ_JBFBBQ010000119.1:0-24276 GCF_040682775.1 Amycolatopsis sp. NPDC051106
TCGACGTCTGCAAGGCGATCCGCGCCGAGTCCGGGGTGCCGATCGTCATGCTCACCGCCAAGAGCGACACCGTCGACATCGTCCTCGGCCTGGAGCCCGGCGCGGACGACTACGTCGTCAAGCCGTTCAAGCCGAAGGAGCTGGTCGCGCGGGTCCGGGCCCGGATGCGCCGCACCGAGGCCGAGCCCGCGGAGTCGCTCACCATCGGCGATCTGGCGATCGACGTGCCGGGCCACGAGGTCACGCGCGAGGGCAAGGCCATCCCGCTGACCCCGCTGGAGTTCGACCTGCTGGTGGCGCTGGCCCGCAAGCCGCGCCAGGTGTTCACCCGCGAGGTGCTGCTCGAGCAGGTGTGGGGTTACCGGCACGCGGCGGACACCCGCCTGGTGAACGTGCACGTCCAGCGGCTGCGTTCCAAGGTGGAGAAGGACCCGGAACACCCCGAGGTGGTGTTGACCGTTCGCGGTGTCGGGTACAAGGCCGGCCCACCGTGAGGAGTCGATGACCACCACGGAGACCGGTAGACGGCTCCCCGCGTTCGCGCGTTCGACGGCACGCCTGGTGCGGCGTGTCGTCGTTTTCGCGCGCCGTCGCGCGGTCGCGTTCAACGAGCTGTGGAAGCACTCGCTGCAGTTCCGCGTTACCATCTCGACGCTCGCGCTGTCCTCGGCCGTGGTCTTCGTGCTCGGCATGGTGCTGCAGAACCAGATCACCGAGCGCCTGCTGGACACCAAGCGCGAAGCGGCCTTCGCGCAGACTCGCGCGGCCGCGGACACCGCCGCCGGCGAGCTCGTCGGCCTTGGCGGCGAGACGGACGAGGCGATGACCGGCCGCCTCCAGAACGCGCTCAAGAAGATCGCGATCACGCCGACCAGCCAGGACGCGGCCGGCTCGGCGGCCGGCACGTTCGTCCCGGTGCTGGCCAGCGGTGGCCACGACCAGTCCGGCAAGGAACCCACGTCGGCCGGGCCGTTCCAGAACGTGCCGCCGCGGCTGCGCCAGTTCGTCGAAGCCAACGAGATGAGCTGGCTCGAGCACACGGTCAGCGACACCGACGGCGGGCGCACCACGTACCTGATCGTCGGCACGCCGCTCAACACCGTCGCCAGCCCGCTGCAGCTCTACCTGCTGTTCCCGCTGACGACCGAGCAGAACACCGTCGCGACCGTGCAGAACACGCTGCTGGTCGGCGGGCTGGTGCTGCTGCTCCTGCTCGCGGGGATCACGAACCTGGTGACGCGGCAGGTGGTCCGGCCGGTCCGGCAGGCCGCCGCGGCGGCCGAGCAGTTCGCCGGCGGCGATCTCGACCAGCGCCTCACCGTGCTCGGCGAGGACGACCTGGCGAAGCTCGCGGTGTCCTACAACGGGATGGCCGCGAGCATCCAGCGCCAGATCCGCCAGCTCGAGGACTTCGGCGGGCTGCAGCGCCGGTTCACCTCCGACGTCTCGCACGAGCTGCGCACGCCGCTGACGACCGTCCGGATGGCCGCGGACGTGCTGCACGCGTCGCGCGAGCAGTTCCCGGCCGGGCTCGCGCGCTCGACCGAGCTGCTGGTCGACGAGCTCGACCGGTTCGAGTCGCTGCTCGGCGACCTGCTGGAGATCAGCAGGCTCGACGCCGGTGTCGAAGACCTGTCGGCGGAGTTCATCGACGTCCGCCCGATCGCCACCCGCGCGGTCGAGCAGGTGCGGGTGATCGCCGGCAACGCGGGCAGTTCGGTGGAGCTCGTGCTGCCCGACGAGGAGGTCATCGCCGAAGTCGACGCCCGGCGCGTCGAGCGGATCCTGCGCAACCTGCTCGGCAACGCCGTCGACCACAGCGAAGGCCGGCCGGTGGTGCTCACCGTCGGGGCCAACGAGACCGCGGTCGCGGTGACCGTCCGGGACCACGGCGTCGGCCTGCGGCCCGGCGAGGCCGACCTGGTGTTCAACCGGTTCTGGCGCGCCGACCCGTCGCGCAACCGGCGCACCGGCGGCACCGGGCTCGGCCTGGCGATCAGTCAGGAGGACGCGCGCCTGCACGGCGGCGAGCTCGACGCGTGGGGCGAGCCCGGCGACGGCGCGTGCTTCCGGCTCGTGCTGCCGCGCCGGCAGGACGTGCCTGTCGGCGACCCGCCGCTGGCGCTGCCGCCGCCCGACCGCGTGGCCGCCGAGGTGCCCCTCGGGCTGATCGAGATCACGCCGGCGCCCGAGGCGATCTTCGCGGAACGTGAGGAAATCGGTCAGTGACACAACACGCTTTTCGGGGGTCCGGGTGGCGGAGCCCCCGGCCCGGGGCGGAGCCCCGGTTGGCACAGGGTTTTCGGAGGGGTAGGCGGCTGCTGCTGCCTGTGGCGATGTGCCTGGTGCTGGTCGCCGGCTGTGCGAACGTGCCGCTGGAGTCGCAGCCCGTCGTCGTCTCCGGCGAACGCCAGGGCCAGGGCTCGGGCGACGTCGTTCCGGAACCGAAGCCCAACAGCGACCCGCTCACCCTCGTGCGCGACTTCGTCGGCGCGACGCTGAAGCCGGGCCAGAACAACGCCGCCGCCCGCGCGTACCTCGACGAGCAGGGCCGGGCGAACTGGCGCCCGAGCCGAAGCCTGACGATCATCCAGGACACCTTCGGCACGGTCTACGACCCGGCTCCGCAGCCGGACCCGAACACCCTCGTCGTCAACGTGCGCGGGATCGACATCGGCACGCTCGACCAGAACAGCGCGTTCGTGCCGGACTACAGCCCGGCGGCGCTCAAGATCAAGGTTCGCAAGCAGGCGAACGGCCAGTGGCGGATCGTCGACCCGCCGCCGGACCTGTACGCGACCGAGTCCGACTTCAGCGAGAACTACACCGCGGTGCCGGTGAACTTCTACTCGGAGCAGTCGGCCACGTTCGTCCCCGATCGGCGTTACGTCGTCGCGAAGCCGCAGTCCGGGTTGCCGAGCCGGGTGATGTACCTGCTGGTCAACGGGCCGTCGACGAGCCTGGCCGGGTCGGTGAAGAACCTGCTCGGCGAGCCGGTGGAGATCGACACGAACGTCAAGAGCCTCGACGACGGGACGCTGCTGGTGCCGCTGACCGGGCTGTCCGGGGTCGCCGACGACATCCGGAACCTGATCGCCGCGCAGATCGTCCTCACGCTGCAGTACGTGACGTCGGCGCGGATCCGGATCCTCGCCGACGGCGCCCCGCTGGTCGCGAACCACCCGGACTGGCGGTCGAACGACCTGCCCTCCTACGGCGCGAACCTGTCGCCGAACCTGGTGCTGCAGGGCCTGATGACGGTGGACGGCCGGGTGCGGTCCCTGAGTGACGGTGCCCCGGTCGGGGGCCCGGCGGGCAACGGCGGCTACGACGTCGTGAGCGCGGCCCAGTCGATCGACGGGAAGCGCCTGGCGGTCGTGGAGCGCGACAGCGGCCGGGTCCGGCTTCGCATCGGCGACCTGGGACACGACCTGCCGCCGGCGGGCCTGGCCGGGTCGACGTTGAGCCGGCCGACGTGGCGGCCGGGCACCGGTGAGGTGTGGACGGTGGTCGACCGCACGTCGGTGGGCCGGATGGTGGTGAACCAGGACAACCAGTGGACGGCGCTGGTGGTCAACGCGACGGACCTCACCCAGCAGGGTGACATCACGGAGCTGCGGTTCTCCCGCGACGGCGCCCGGGTGGCGGCGGTGGTGAAGGGGCAGCTGTGGGTGGCGTCGGTGGTCGGCACCGGCGATTCGGTGGCCCTGCGCGAGCCGCGGCTGCTGCAGCCGCACGACCTCAACGACGTGGTCGACGTGGACTGGGTGGCTCAGGACATGCTGGTGGTGGCGACGAGGTCGCCGTCCCAGCCGGTGGTCCGCGTGACCGTGGACGGGCAGCGGATGGACGCGTTCAACAGCTCCAACCTGACGCCCCAGGTCCACGGCGTGACGGCGGCGCCGAGCCGCGCGATCGTGGTGGCGGACGCGAACGGGCTGTGGGTGGCGTCGGCGCTGGGTGAGGTGTGGCGGCCGCAGGCCCACTCGATGAAGGACGCGGATCCGTTCTACCCGGGCTGATCAGGCCGGTTTCGGCTGAGCTTCCAAAACTGTCGGTGGTGGCGGGGACACTGTCCGTGTGCTGCTGCTCGATTTGCTGATCCCCGCCCGGTGCGCCGGCTGCGGGGCCCGCGGAGCGCCGTGTTGCGCCCGGTGCGCGGGGGTGTGGGGTTCGGTGTCCGAGGTCGTCCGGGTCCCGGTGGCCGGGGTGGCGCGGGTGTTCGCGCTGGCCCGGTACCGCGGCGTGGCGCGGCGGTTGCTGATCGCCTACAAGGAACGCGGGCGCCGGGATCTGGCCGCATCCCTGGGGCGGGCGTTGGCGGAGGCGCTGGTCGTCCTGCCGCTGCGCGCTTGCGCAGGTGCCCGGAACGGCTCGGACTCCGCGGGGGCTGTTTGCCTGGTGCCGGCCCCGAGCCGTCGATCGGCGGCCCGGGTACGCGGCGGACCCCACGTGGAGCGCTTGGCCGCCGCGGCGGCGAGCGTCCTGGCGGGCTGGGGTTTCGAAGTCGCGGTGGCCCCGGCCCTGGAGCTGACGGGCGGCGCGCGTGACGCGGTCGGCCTGGATCGCGCGGAGCGGGCGGCCAACCTCGCGGGCCGGCTGCGGTTCCGCGAAGCGGGGCGTCCACCGCCGGGATTCCCGGTGGTGGTGCTGGACGACGTGATCACGACCGGGGCTACGGCGGCCGCTTGCGTGCGAGCGTTGGAGGGGGAGGGGATCGAGGTCGCCGCGGTGCTGACGCTGCTCGCGGCCGGGTGATTCGTGGTTCTCAGGTGCGGGTGCCGGCCGCAGCGCTGCTCGGTAGGCGGCATGGCTCAGCAGTGCCCGGCCCGGCGCTGAGGACCCCGCCGCCGGTCGCCCGCCGCTGCCATCCGTGCCACCGGCCTCGGCGGCAGCGGTTCCGCGCGAGACGGCTGCGGCGGTTCTGCCCACCGCCGGCCGCGGCACTGCCGCGGCTGCCCGCCCGGCTTCACCCGTCGGTGTGGCAGGCGACCACTGTTCCTGCGCGCAACTCACCGCGTCGGCAACTGGCCCGGCTGCGGTCCTGCGCTTGCGATCCGGTGACGACCGGGCGCGGCAGCCGCCGGCGAGGCCGGCCGCCCTGACCAGCGCCCGGCTCCACCCGTCGGCGAAGCGGTCATCACCGCTCGCGCGCAACTCACCGCGTCGGCAACCGGCCCGGCTGCGGCTCTGCGCACTGCCGGTCCGGTGACGACCGGGCGCGGCAGCCACCGGCGAGGCCGGCCACCTGACCAGCGTTCGACTTCCCCCGTCGGTGTGGCAGGCCGTCCCTGCTCGCGCACAGCCGCGCCGACCACCGCAAACCCACCACCGCGCCCACGACCCCGCCCTCACTCCGCACCCGGGTGACCCCAACGTCACCTACACGAGTGACATCCGCCGGGAACGCAACCAGCCTCGCGGCCGTTGTCCGGGCATGAGGGTGTCGATCACCAACACTCGGCCGCCGCGCCACTCCACCGGGGTGGCGGATGCGGCGGACGTGGCCATCACCCTCGGCGTCCACCAGCCGGCGGCGCTGCGCCGTCCGTGTGAACCCGCGGCGATCGCGCCCCGCCCGACCAGCGGGAGTTTTCTGGTGTTCACCCTCCGCTCACTGCGCGGGGTGACGGAGTCTCATTCCTCGACATCCCCCGGCTCGGGGGCTGTTGCAACGGGCGTGAGGAAGCTAACGTGCTCCGCTATCAGCAATCCCCGCAGGCAGGGAGGTGACGAGCCCATGTCCCTGGCGCCGGAGGTGCGCTGAGTCCGCGCTCGGGCTCCCGGCACGAGACGTCGTGAACCGTTCCCGAGTTCCTTCTCAGCCCGCGATCCGGGCTTCCGTCCCCGCTACACCGGCGCCGTGTGTGAACTCAACAGCTCGCAGTCATCTCAGCGAGGGAGGTCGTGTATGGACATCGTCGTTAAGGGCCGCAACGTAGAGGTGCCCGAGCACTATCGGGCACTCGTCAGCGAAAAGCTGGCCCGCCTCGAGCGCTACGACAGGAAAGTCATCCGGTACGACGTGGAACTGTTCCACGAACCCAATCGGCGCCAGGCCAAGAGCTGCCAGCGCGTCGAAATCACCGGAAAGGGGCGTGGCCCGGCCGTCCGCGCTGAAGCGTGTGCCGCCGACTTCTACGCAGCGCTCGATTCCGCAGTCACCAAGCTGGAAAACCGGCTGCGGAGGACACACGACCGGAGGCGCGTGCACTACGGGCGCAGCCGCCCGGAATCGGTCGCCGAAGCGACCTCGGTGCTGCCGGGTGGTGGATCCCCGGCCGCAGCCAGTCCCGCCGCGCGTACCGCGGTGTTGGAAGCACCCGAAGCCGAACCGCAGACGAACGGCTTCGCGAGTGCGGGAGAGATCCATCTGCCCCAGCAGCAGAGCTGGGCCGACGACGACCTCGGTCACCAGCCCGGTCGCGTCGTTCGCGAGAAGCAGCACACCGCGGAGCCCATGACGGTGGACCAGGCTCTCTACGAGATGGAGCTGGTCGGCCACGACTTCTACCTCTTCAACGACTCGGACGCGGGCCGGCCCAGCGTGGTCTACCGGCGGAAAGGCTTCGACTACGGCGTGATCCGGCTCGGCTGAGCCGGTACTGAAGGAGGCCTGCCGGATGGCCCGCACGCGGCTCGCGTGCGGGCCATCCGCACGTCAGGACCTACGGCGTGTGCACACGACGCCTGCCGTTCCCTACGATGGGGTGGGACGGTGGCGCCGACCACGGCGGCCGCCGCGGGAAAACCTGCCCGGGACCGGCCCGGGCGCACTCATGATCAGCTAGTGAGGTCGACCGGATGGTGCTGAACCGCCTGCTCCGCGCGGGTGAGGGCAAGATGGTGAAGCGGCTGCGCAACATCGCCGATCACATCAACACCCTCGAAGACGACGTCAAGGACCTGACCGACGCCGAGCTGCGGGCCAAGACCGATGAGTTCCGCAAGCGGAACGGCGAGGGCGAGTCGCTCGACGACCTGCTGCCGGAGGCCTTCGCGGTCGTCCGGGAAGCGGCCAAGCGGGTGCTCGGCCAGCGCCACTTCGACGTCCAGCTCATGGGCGGCGCGGCGCTGCACCTCGGCCAGGTCGCCGAGATGAAGACCGGTGAGGGCAAGACGCTGACCTGCGTCCTCCCGGCCTACCTCAACGCCATCCCCGGCAAGGGCGTCCACGTCGTCACGACGAACGACTACCTGGCCAAGCGCGACTCGGAGTGGATGGGCCGCATCCACCGGTTCCTCGGCCTCGAGGTCGGCGTCATCCTTTCGGAGCAGCAGCCGGAGGTCCGGCGCGCCCAGTACAACGCCGACATCACCTACGGCACGAACAACGAGTTCGGCTTCGACTACCTGCGCGACAACATGGCGTGGAGCCTCGACGACTGCGTGCAGCGCGGGCACTACTACGCCGTCGTCGACGAGGTGGACTCGATCCTCATCGACGAGGCCAGGACGCCGCTGATCATCTCGGGCCCGGCGGACCAGTCGTCGCGGTGGTACGTGGAGTTCGCCCGGCTCGCCCCGCTGATGAACGGCATCGACACCACGAACATGGGGTCGCGGGAGCGCACCGAGAAGGCGAACCTGATCAACTCGAAGTACCACTACGAGGTCGACGTCCGGAAGCGCACCGTCGCCGTCACCGAGAAGGGCGTCCGGTTCGTCGAGGACCAGCTCGGCATCGAGAACCTCTACGAGGCCGCGAACACCCCGCTGGTCGGCTACCTGAACAACGCGCTGAAGGTCCAGGAGCTCTTCCACAAGGACAAGGACTACATCGTCCGCAACGGCGAAGTCATGATCGTCGACGAGTTCACCGGGCGCATCCTGGTCGGCCGCCGCTACAACGAGGGCATGCACCAGGCGATCGAGGCCAAGGAAAAGGTCGAGATCAAGGCCGAGAACCAGACGCTGGCGACGATCACGCTCCAGAACTACTTCCGCCTCTACGAGAAGCTGTCCGGCATGACCGGTACGGCCGAGACCGAGGCCGCGGAGTTCCACCAGACCTACAAGCTGGGTGTGGTGCCGATCCCGACGAACCGCCCGATGGTCCGCGCCGACCAGCCGGACCTGATCTACAAGACCGAAGAAGCGAAGTACGAGGCGGTCGCCGAGGACATCGCCGAGCGGCACGAGAAGGGCCAGCCGGTCCTGGTCGGCACGACGAGCGTCGAGAAGTCCGAGCGGCTGTCGAAGCTGCTGGTGAAGCTGAGCGTGCCGCACGAGGTGCTGAACGCGAAGCACCACGACCGCGAGGCGCTGATCGTCGCGCGGGCCGGCCAGAAGGGCGCCGTCACGGTCGCCACGAACATGGCGGGCCGCGGTACCGACATCGTGCTGGGCGGCAACCCCGACCTGATCGCCGACCAGGTGCTGCGGGAGCGGGGCTTGGACCCGGTCGAGCACTCCGAGGAGTACGAGGCCGCGTGGCCCGAGGTCCTGGAGCAGGTCAAGGCGGAGTCGAAGGCCGAGGCCGAAGAGGTCCGCGAGGCCGGCGGCCTGTACGTGCTGGGCACCGAGCGGCACGAGTCGCGCCGCATCGACAACCAGCTCCGCGGCCGATCGGGCCGCCAGGGCGACCCCGGCGAGTCCCGCTTCTACCTCTCGCTCGGTGACGAGCTCATGCGCCGCTTCAACGCGACGATGGTCGAGCGCGTCATGACGACCATGCGGCTGCCCGACGACGTGCCGATCGAGCACAAGATGGTCTCCAAGGCCATCAAGAGCGCGCAGACCCAGGTCGAGCAGATCAACATGGAGCAGCGCAAGGACGTCCTCAAGTACGACGAGGTCATGAACGAGCAGCGCAAGGTGATCTACGCCGAGCGCCACCGCGTCCTGGCCGGCGAGAACATGCGCGAGCAGATCGAGGGCATGCTCGTCGACGTCGTCAACGCCTATGTGGACGGCGCGACCGCCAACGGCTACGCCGAGGACTGGGACCACGAGAAGCTGTGGACGGCCCTGAAGCAGCTCTACCCGGTCAGCATCGACTGGGACGACCTGATGGAGGACGGCGACCTCGACGCGCAGGGCCTGCGTGACGCCCTGGTGCAGGATGCCCGCAACGCCTACGACAAGCGCGAAGCGGAGATCAACGCGCTCGTCGGCCCGGACGGCATGCGGACCCTGGAGCACCAGGTGATGCTGACGGTCCTGGACCGCAAGTGGCGCGAGCACCTCTACGAGATGGACTACCTCAAGCAGGGCATCGGCATGCGGGCGCTCGCGCAGCGCGACCCGCTGATCGAGTACCAGCGCGAGGGCTTCGACATGTTCCGCGCGATGCTCGACTCGCTGAAGGAGGAGGCCGTCGGCTTCCTGTTCAACCTGCAGGTCGAGCGGGCCGAGGCGCCGCCGGCGGAAGACGCCGCCGCGCTGCCCACGGGCGTCGCTTCGGGCAACGGCCAGGCAGCGCCTTCGGAAGGCCGGCACGCGCGGCCGGCGCCGCCGCAGCCGCCGACGACCGACACCGAGTCCGTCCCGGCCGCCCTGCGCGGCAAGGGCCTCGGCGGCGGTGGCCAGCCGTCGGGCGTGACGCTGTCCGGCCCGGGCGAGGACGGCGAGGTCGAGTCCCACGCCGACGGCGGGGCGCAGGCCGCGGGCGGCGGCGGGGGAACCCGCCGGGACCGTCGTGCCGCGCAGCGTGACGCCCAGAAGAAGGGCAAGAAGGGCCCGCGTCGCTGACGTAGTGAACAGGGCCGGGGTGCACGCGCACCCCGGCCCTGTTTTTGTTGCCAGGGGAGCAATTAGTGGATCCGCAGGAGTTCTTCGCGTTGTTCGGTGCCGGGCGGCGGCCGGATCCGTACCCGCATTACCGGAGGTGGCGCGAGCGTTTCCCGGTCGCGGAACTGGCCGAGCGGATGTTCGCGGTCAGCGGGTTCGCCGAGGCGACGCAGGTGCTGCGCGACCCTGCCTTCGGGCACCCCGAACCGGAGTACCTGGATCCGGCGGACCGGCTTCCGGACCAGCCGGTCGACGAATCGGGACGCGTGGTCCGGGCGTTCCTGTCCCTGAACCCGCCCGACCACACGCGGCTGCGGCGGCTGGTGGCGAAGGCGTTCACGCCGCGGATGGTCGAGCGGCTGACGCCGCGGATCGAGGAGCTCACCGCGTCACTCGTCGACGGCATGCGGGGCGAGGCCGACCTGATGACGTCCCTGGCGAAGCCGTTGCCGGTCGAGGTGATCGCGGAGCTGCTCGGCGTGCCGCTGGACGACCGCGAGCGCTTCGCGGAGTGGTCGCACGCGATGGCGCGGGCGCTGGACCCGCCGTTCCTGCAGCACCCGGACACGATCGAGCCGGCGGTCCGGGCGCGGCAGTCGTTCGTCGGCTACTTCCGCTCGTTGGCGGAGCAGCGGCGGCACGAGCCGGGCGACGACCTGTTGTCCGCGCTGGTGGCGGTGTCCGACGCGGGTGACGTGCTCAGCGAGGGCGAGCTGCTGGTGACGTTGACGCTCCTGCTGATCGCCGGCCACGAGACGACGACGAACTTGATCGGCAACGGAGTCCTGGCGATGCTGCGCCACAACGGGTTGAGCGCGGCGGCGCCCGAGCGGGTGGTGGAGGAGGTGCTGCGCTACGACTCCCCGGTCCAGCTGACGGCCCGGACAGCGTTGCGCGACACGGCTTTGGGTGGGCTGCGGGTGCCGGCGGGCAGCCAGGCGATCGTCCTGATCGGAGCGGCCAACCGCGACCCGGCGGCGGGCCCGGACCCGGAGTCGTTCGACCCGCTCCGGCCCCCGGGGCGGCACCTGGCGTTCGGCCAGGGAATCCACTTCTGCCTCGGCGCCCCGCTGGCGAGGCTGGAGGCCCGCATCGTGTTCCGCGAGCTGGCCCGCCGCGCGCCGGAGATGCGGCCGGCGGGAGCTCCCGAGTGGACGGCGACGACGACCCTGCGCGGCTTGGCGAAGCTCCCGGTCGTGCTCTGAAGGCCACCATGAGGGCATCCAGTGCTCTCATGGTGGCCTTCAGAGACTTTGGCGGTCGGGAGTGTGGCGGTGCGCGGGCCGCCGGGAGGCGGCTCACGCCGCCGCCGGGCGGCGGTTCTGCCGGCTTGGCCATTCTGAACCAGCCGCGACCGTCCGATCTCGACGGAATCGCGGCGGTGCGCGGGCGGCCCGCCGGCGCTTCACGCGGCCGCCGGGCGGCGGGTCTGCTGGTCCGGCCGCCCCGGCTTCAGCAGCGCGAACCGCACGCACTGCCACCCCACCGGGGTGCGGGTGAAGCGGGCCGCCAGTGCGAACGACCGGCCGTCCGCCTCCACGCGGGCGCACGCCTCGATCACGCCCGGCACCGGTGTGCACACGTGCACCCGGCGCATCCGGTGCCGCGGCCGGGCCAGGTGCGGCCCGCTGAGGCCGGTGAAGACCTCCGGCGCCACCAGCCCGCGGATCTGCGGTGCCGGCCGCCGGCCGTCGTACGCCTCCAGCAGCATGTTCAGCACGCGGCCCACGTCGCCCGCCTCGAGCTGCCTCGGCGCGGGCCACCGGGCGTCGCCGCGGCGGTGTCCGGACCCCGTCACCGCCGGCGGCCGTTCGGCCCGGCGCGGCACTTCGTTGTGGACCAGCGTTCTCACGCGGTGTTCCTCGGACATTTCCTCCCCTCCCGCGGCGGCATTTCGCCACCGCCACGGCTTAGAGGGGGAACCGGTCCGAAAGGCGACGGGAATCGCCCGATTCGGGAAAGAACCGCCGAAGCCATGGATTCGCCGATGCCGGTGCGGTAAGTGCGGGCCATTGTTGCGCTGTGCGAGACACCGCGTCGCCGCCCCGGCTATGGTGTGCCGGGTGCTGAAGGGGTTATTGGTCGATTTCGCCGGAGTCCTCACCGATCCCGACGCCGGCCGCTTCTACGACTACCTCGTGGCCGCGCGCGAGCGGGGGGTCCGCACCGCGCTGCTGTCGAACGCCCCGGGAGCGTCGGCCGAGGTCAAGAACACCATGTTCGACTATTTCGACGCCCTCGTGTTTTCCGGCGAGGTCGGGGTCGCCAAACCGGATCCCGCCGTCTACCTGATCGCGGCCGACCGGCTCGGCCTGCCCGCCGTGCGGTGCGCGTTCGTCGACGACTCCGCCGCGAACATCCGCGGCGCCGTCCAGGTCGGCATGGTCGGCGTGCACCACCGGTCGGTCGGGGAAACGCTCACCGAGCTCGCCGTGCTGTTCCCGGACGGGTGAGTGTCACCGCGCGCGGCGGACCAGTTCGAAAGACAGGACCGCCGCGGCCGCTGAGACATTCAGCGACTCGACGTCACCCGGCATCGGAATCGACACCCATTCCGTGACGAGTTCGCCGACTTCGGTCCCGACTCCGGCCGTCTCGCCGCCGAGCACGAACGCGGCGCGCTGCGGCAGGTCCACGTCGAAAACCGTGGTGCGTGCCGACGCGCTGAGCGCGTAAAGGCCGTAGCCGGCATCGGTGAGCATTTCGGCGGCGTCGCGAGCGGAACCGCACCGCAGCACCGGCGCGCGGAACGCGACGCCGGCCGAGGCCTTGACCACCATCGGGTCGAGTGCCGCGACGCCGCGTCGCGGCACGATCACGCCGTCGAGCCCGGCGGCGGTCGCCGTGCGCAGGATCATCCCGACGTTCGCGGGCGTGGTGATGCCGTCGAGCAGGAGCACGCGCGACGGCGGGCGCCGATCCGACAGCGCGGCTTCGAGCGCGCGCATCCGCGGCGCGACGACGTCGGCAAGCACGCCCTGGTCCTGCTTGCCGTTGCCGGCGAGCACCTTGACCCGGTGGGCGCTGGCGCGCTGCACCGCCACGCCCGCTTCCTTGGCCGCGCGCTGGATCTCCGCGGCGCCGGGGCCGCGGGCGGTGTCGGCGAGGATCACCTTGTCCACCCGCAGGCCGTCGTCGGCCAGCGCTTCGAGCACCGGCTTCCGGCCGTAGACGGTCAGGAAGCGGTCTTTCGGCGAGATCGTCGACTCATCACCCACGCCCCGCAGTCTCGCATTGTGTAAGGATCGGCTCATGCCCGACCGCCTGTCCGCGCTGGACGCCTCGTTCCTCTACGTCGAGGACCACGCGACGCCGATGCACGTCGGCGGGGTGGCGATCTTCGAGCGGCCGCGCTCCGGGTTCGGCTACGCGCAGCTGCTCGACCTCGTCGGGGCGCGGCTGGCGTACCTGCCGCGCTACCGCCAGCGCGTGGCGGAGGTGCCCGGCCACCTCGCGCGGCCGGTGTGGGTGGACGACGTCGACTTCGACCTGAGCTACCACGTCCGGCGTTCGGCGCTGCCCCAGCCGGGCAGCGACGACCAGCTGTTCGACCTGGTCGCGCGGCTGATGTCGCGGCGGCTGGCGCCGGAGCGGCCGCTCTGGGAGGCCTACTTCATCGAGGGCCTGGCGGGCGACCGGGTGGCACTGGTCACCAAGACCCACCAGTCCGTTGTGGACGGTGTCGGCACGATCGACCTGGGGCAGCTCATCCTCGACCCGACACCGGCCGAACCGGAGCCGTTCGAGGACATCTGGACGCCGCGCCGCGAGCCGAGCCGCGCGCAGCTGGTGCTGGACGCGGTCAGCGAAGGCGTCCAGCGGCCGGGCGAGGTCGTGGAGAACGTCCGCTCGGCGGCGAACGACGCGTTCGCAGCGGCGGGCAAGTTCGCCGAGACCGTCGGCGGAGTGGCGTCGACGTTGCGGACGCTGGTGACCCCGGCGCCGACCGGGCCGCTGAACGTCCGGGTGTCCGGCGGTCGCGTGTTTTCGGTGGTGCGGACGCGGCTCGAGGACTTCCGCAAGATCCGCGCGGCGCACGGCGGCACGGTCAACGACGTCGTCCTCGCGGCGATCACGGGCGCGCTGCGCGAATGGCTGCTTTCGCGCGAGGAGTCGCTGACCCCGAACGCGACGATCCGCGCGCTGGTGCCGCTGGCGGTCCGCGACGCGGAGACGGCGGAGTACTCGACGCCGGCGCTGGTCGGCAACCAGGTGGCCGCGTACCTGGTGGACCTGCCGGTCGGCGAGCCCAACGCGGTGCTGCGGCTGCAGCACATCGGCCACGCGATGGCCGAGCACCTCGACTCGGGACGTTCGGTGACGGCGCGCGGGCTGCTCAAGGTGGGCGGCTTCGCCCCGGCTACCCTGCATTCACTGGGGGCGCGGGCGGCGGGGTCGCTGTCCGGGCGCATCTTCAACGTCATGGTGACCAACTCGCCGGGCCCGCAGGTGCCGATGTACGCGGGACAGGCCAGACTGGTCGAGATGTTCCCGGTGATGCCGCTGATGCGCACCCAGGCGCTGGCGATCGGGGTGACGTCCTACCACGGCGGCGTCTACTTCGGACTGAACGGCGACCGCAAGGCCGCGTTCGACGTCGACCTCGTGGCCGGGATGATCGAAGAGTCCTTGGAAGAGCTGAAGGGTGCGCACTGGTGAGGGTCTATCTGCCTGCGACCATCGCGATGCTTCGCGACCTCGAATCCTCGGGGGAGTTCCGCGCCCGCAGCGGAACGGCGTTCGCGTTGACGCCGGCTTTGCGCGAGGCGTACGCGAGCGGCACGGACGAAGAGCTGGAGTACGCGGCGTTGCTGGACGCGGCCCGGGCCTCCCTGCGGCTGATCGCGGCGGAGGAGAAGGGTGAGCCACGCCGGGTGGTGATTTCGGCGGACGTGGCGGGGGTGACGCTCCGGCCGGACCTGGACGCACCGGTGGTCCGCATCGGCGGACCGATCCCCCTGTCGGCGGTGGCGGCGATCCACGTGGACGCATCGGAGGCGGCGGACGCGGTCTCCGCGGCGGCGGCGGTGATCGACGCGGCGGACCTCGGGGATCCGGACGCGGAGTTCACCTTGGGGGATGCCGAGGACCACGAGTTGGCTTGGTACGCGCCGCAGGAACTGCCGTTCTTGCTGGAGCTGCTCTGAGTTGTCCACAGGTGGGTTTTATTGTGGACAACTTGGAGATGCGGCGGCTTGACCGGGGGTTTCGTCGGGGGTGGCCGATAGACTGGAGCTGGGCACGCCCCCCAGGGACGGGCGGGGGCTGTCCGGCTCTGTCGGCGGGCTTGGCCGTCCCGGCGCAGGCCAACGGTGCGGCGACCTCTGTATCCGGCTACGCCGGTCGAGGCGGGCCCTGCCGAGGCGGAGGCGGCACCGAACCCGGCTTGGCCGGTTCGGTGTCGCGAATGAGTCATTGGGAGCGTCTGGCGTCCCGAATGAGTCATTCGCGACGTCCGGACCACGGGCGCGGACGAGTGGGCTGGGATCCGTTGCACGGCCGCGGCGGAAGCCAGGTGGCTGAACCCGCCACTTTGCCGGAACCCTGTCAGCGACGGGCGGGCTGTCCGGCTCTGTCGGCCGGCTTGGCCGTCCCGGCGCCGGTTGACGGGTGTGTGGCCTGACTTGGCTCAAATTAGTGCGCACCGCGGTCGTGGATGCGGGTGAGGGCATCGCGGAGGTCGTCGGGTAGCGGGTCGACGGCGGTAAGGGTGTGCTCGCCGGCCTGGATGTTGATGGTGCGGTAGCGGCGGGTGGTGCGCACGAACTTCTTGATCGACCAGCCGGTGGTCTGCTCGATCCACCTGCTGACGGCCAGGGCGGCGAACACGACCGTCAGGTGCGCGTCGATCGACTCGCGCTTGTGGTGGTAGATCGGCCGCGCACGTAGGTCGTGTTTAGACATTCGGAACGACTTCTCGATGTGGAACAGTCGGTGGTAGGCGTCGATCACGAACTCGGCGGTGACGTCCGGGAGGTTGGTGACGTAGCCTTTGAGGCCGGCAAGGGCGCGTGCCTTGGCTTCCAAGGGTCCGGTTGACACTCTTGGTGGCGCCGGTGAGCTGGATGAACCGGTTGCGTTTGACCGCGGTCTTGCCGGCGACGGCCTGCTCGGCCTTGGCGACCTGTTCGTCGATGCCGTGCAGGGTGCGCCGAGCCCGGTCCGCCCCGTACTGGTAGTAGATGATCTGGTCGCGGCGCTGGTCCTTGGGGCCGGCAGGCCAGGGCTGGGTGAAGATGTGCCCGTCGGGGATCTGCTCATCCGGGTGCTCGTGGCGCCACGCCTGGACCACGTACGGCACGTCGGGTATCCGCGCGCCGAGGATGAACGACAACCCCGCGGCCTCGATGGCCTGCTGGTTGGCCGCAGAGATCATGCCAGCGTCGGCCACGACCGTGACATCAGCCAGCTGGTGGGCATCCATGAACGCACGGATGGTCGGCAGCATCGTAGTGGTCTCGCCCCGGTTGCCCTCGAACGCGTTAACCATCAACGGAAACCCGCTTGCGTCGGTGAGCAGCCCGATCGTGATCTGCGGCTCCAGGCGGCGTTCTTTGGAGAACCCGGTCTCACGGAACCCGTCCCCGGCATCGGTCTCGAAGTACAAAACTTCTGCCGCCAGGACTCTTTCGCGAACGTGGGCAGACGCCGCTTGAGGGTCGCGTACGCCGGCGGGTCGAAACCTGCCTCCTCGACCACCCGCAGACTGTCCAGCTTGCTGGTCGGCTCGACGATCCGTGCCAGCACCAGTAATCGGAACACCTCGTCACCACCAGCGGCCTCCTCGAACCCCAACAGCTGGTAGGCGTGGCCGAGCGCGTCCCACAGGTACCCCATCCGCGACGACGTGATCGCAAGCGGCCCACCACCAGCACCACTGCCGGCCTGCAACGCCGCGAAGTCCGGGCCAAAGTCGAGCTCGGGCTGGCCCCACAGCCAGACGCTGCCTCGCCACCGCCTTGAGCGCCTCCAACGACGCATCGTCATGCGCCGAGCCGATGTGCTCGATGTCCCGCGACCCGCGACGCGAGGAGTGCGCGATCTGCACCGCCCTGGCCCCCGACGCCGTCTTCACCGTGCGCACATACGCCACGAGAGACAGCCTAGAAGCGGCCGCTTAGTGCGCAGATTTTCGCCGTTCACACGACGAAACCGCAGCTCAACAGCCAGCACCCTACCCAAGATCAGCGATCTTGAGCCAAAGTCAGATAAGGTGACGGAATGGTCATGCGGGTGGCGGTTCCCGTGCTGCCGTGCCGAGATGTGCAGGCAGCGCGGTCGTACTTCACGGACGCGCTCGGATTCGACACCATATTCACCTGGGAGACCCCACCTAGCTACGCGGCCGTGATCCGCGACACCGCCGAGTTCCACCTGTACGCCGAAAGCAGCGTCGGCCCGGCCAGGGTGACGGTTGTCGTCGACGACGTCGATTCCTGCCACGACGAGCTGCGCGCCCGCGGCGCCGACATCGTCGAGCCACCGGCTGACCGGCCCTACGGGATGCGCGACTTCAACGTACGGACACCCGATGGGCACTTGTTGATCTTTAGCCAGCCGCTTACCGAGTACGGGTGACCATCAGCGGACCAGCCGGAAGAATGACCGGACCTCGTCGACGAACAACGCCGGCTGCTCGAACGCCGCGAAGTGGCCGCCCTTGCCGGGCTCGTTCCAGTACCGGATGTTCGGGAACCGGCGCTCCGCCCACCGCCGAGACGGGCGCTGCAGCTCCTTGGGGAAGACCGAACAGCCGGTGGGTACGGTCACCGGCGCGCCGGCCGACCCGGAGATCCATTCGTTGACCTGCCGGAGGCTTTCCCAGTACAGCCGGGCGGATGAGGCACCGGTGCCGGGCAGCCAGTAGAGCATCAGGTTGTCGAGCAGCTCATCCCGGGTGATAACCCGATGCAGGTCGCCACCGGAGTCGGTCCACGACCAGAACTTCTCGACGATCCAGGCGCAGAGGGCGGCCGGCGAGTCGACCAGCCCGTAGCCGACCGTCTGCGGCCGGGTCGACTGCTGCGCCGAGTATCCGGAGCCCCATTCGTCCGCCTCCCGCAGTGTCGCGAGCGCCGCCCGCTCGGCACCGGTGAGGTCGTCCAACGTGGCCGGATCGGGCGGTGCGAGCGGCGGTATGAGATGGATGCCGGCGACCCGATCGGGTTGCCGTTGACCGATGCTCGTGGCGATGCTGGTGCCCCAGTCGCTGCCCTGGGCGCCGAACCGCCGGTAGCCGAGCCGGGCCATCAGCTCGCACCACGCGTCGGATATCCGCTCGATCCCCCACCCCGGCGCGGCCGGCTTGTCGCTGAAGCCGTAACCGGGAAGCGATGGGCAGCCCCCTGGAACCGGCCGCTCAGTGCGCAGATTTTCGCCGTTCACACGACGAAACCGCAGCTCAACAGCCAGCACCCTACCCAAGATCAGCGATCTTGAGCCAAGTCAGGTGTCCGGCTCTGTCGGCCGGCTTGGCCGTCCCGGCGCCGGTTGACGGGTGTGTGGTGCCCAGCCAAACGTCTTGATTGAGTCATTCAGGACCTCGCGTGCCCTGAATGACTCATTCAAGACGACCGCCGGCGAGGCCGCCGGCCTGCGCCCGCCGAATATCCGCCCGGGACAGATTTGCCGGGACGTGCCGGGGCTGTCCGGTGGGCCCCTGGTACCTCCGAGCGCCTGGTTGCGGTTCGAACGTCACGAAAGACTCATTCGGGGCGTCGGAGGTCCCCAGTGACTCATTCGCGACCTTGCCAGAGGTGCCTCGACTCGCCGGGGGCAGCGCACTCCGAACCGTGGTGAGGCGAGCGGTGGCGACGCTAGGCGCCGTCCCGGTCGGCGAGGGCCGCCTTGCCGGGACCGGAGATCGGTGCAGCCCAACGAGGGAGCCCCGATGCCGTTTGGTGCGTTGAGCGCACCAAAATCGGCATCGGCACATACTCGCCGGTGAGCTGAACCGACGTGTCCCCGCCCCCGACCAGTGGAAACCGGAGCGGGGTGCCGCCACTACCTCAGTCCGCGGTGAACCACTCCGGTCCCGGAACCGGCCGTTCACACCGCCACCCGGTCACCGCCGTCAGCTTCCCCGAATCCACCCGCTGCGACCGGGCCATCGGCTCCGCCATCGCCACCCGCGAGAGCAGCCACTTCGGCACCGCCCGCGCCTTCCGCACCCCGGCGGCAGCCGCCATGGCCGCCCCGAGTTCGGCCTTCAGCACCGCCGGCGCCCCCACGTTGTAAACCCCCGAGGGCGCCGCCAATGCCGCCGCCGCGGCGGCCCCCGCGTCCGTGGGATGGATCGCCGTCGTCCAGTCCGTCCGGGATCCCATGATCAACGGCGCCCCACGTCGGGCGGAGGTCAGCAGAGCCGACGTCAGCGGGTCCGAGCCCACCAACGTCGCGATCCGGAGCCGGACCACCGTGCGATCCTCCAGCGCCGCCACGTTCTCGTGCGCCACCACCGACGACGCCGTCACTCCGCGCGGCCGCAGGGGCGCCTCCTCGGTCAGCAGGCGATCGCCGCCGTCCGCGTACACGAACGAAATGCCCTCCTGGACCACGATCCGCACTTCCGGCACCTCCCGGACGGCCGCGGCCAGCGCCGCGCTCCCGGCCAGCCGGACGCGGTCGTTCGCCGCCCAGGCGGACTTGCTCGTCACCTTCCGGGGAATGCGCGTCGCCAGGTTCAGCACCGCGTCGTGCCCGCGCAGCGCCGTCACCAGCGACGACGCCGAGAACAAGTCGCCCGGCACCGGCTTGGCGCCGGTCGCCTCGACGGCCGGCGCCCGCGACGCATCCCGGGCCAGCCCGCTCACCTCGTGCCCCGCCGCCAGCAGCCGGGCCACCGCCGGCACGCCCAGCACGCCC
The DNA here is from genome assembly GCF_040682775.1 of Amycolatopsis sp. NPDC051106. NCBI lineage: Bacteria > Bacillati > Actinomycetota > Actinomycetes > Pseudonocardiales > Pseudonocardiaceae > Amycolatopsis > Amycolatopsis sp. NPDC051106. The sequence continues at coordinate 19,597 of NZ_JBFBBQ010000119.1, forward strand.
GTCGCCCCGATCACCATCACCCGCACGTCCGACTCCTTTCGCCTGAGACCCGGACGAGCGAGCGCGGGAAAACGTGACTAGCCCACTTCGCCCGCGGGCGGCGGCTGCACGTCGACCGGTGCTCCCCAGTCGCGGTACCGCGTCGTGATCCGGGCCTCGCCGCCCTGCAGGATCGGCGACAGATCGAGCACGACCTGCAGCGGCCGGTGGGCGTCGTCGAGCCAGATCTCCATCGGGAACCTGCCCGGCCCGGCCGCGTCCGCCGGCAGGCCGGCGGGCCGATCAGCCCCCAGCCGGGACAGGTCCAGCTCCACCCGGTAGTGCTCCGCGGCCACGCCGTCCAGCTGCCCGCGCTCGGAAGAGACGATCGAGCCCGCCGCCCGGATCTCGCCGAGCGTGTGCACCGGGTCGTTCTGGGCCGCCAGCTGCGCGAGGCTGCCGCCGAGGACCTGGGAGAACGGGTCGGTCCCGTCCGCCGCCACGACCACCCACGGCTTGACCGCGCCGACCTCGTCGCGCGAACCTTCCGGCACCTTCGCGTACAGCTTCCCGGCCACCAGCCGCAGCTCCATCGGCTCGCCGATGAAGTCGGTCGTCATCACCTGGGACGTCCCGGCCGGGTCGAACCGCGCCTGGCCCTGGCCCTTCGAACGGACCTGGCCCACCGCGACGTCCGTGCTGAACTTCGCCGAGCCGCCGCTCGTCGTGGCCGCCGTGGCGGCGTCGGCCAGCGCCCGCGCGTCGGTGAACGCGGGTGGGGGCGGCGGGCCGGAGCAGCCGGCGAGCAGGACGAGCAGCAGCACGACGGCGGCTTTGCGCATGGCGCCAACAAAAACACAGCGGCTCCCCCGAACCCGTTCGGGGGAGCCGCTGCTACTCAGCGTCGTCCGGTCAGCGACCGGCCTTCTTCATCAGCTCGCCGAGGTCGACGACCTGGTCGGCCGGCGGGGCCGTCACGTCGACCTGGGTGCCCCAGTCGCTGTACTTCATCGTGAACTTGGCGTCGCCCGCGGGCGCGCCCAGCGCCTGCATCATCGGGCCCTGGTCCATGGTGACCTGCACCGGCAGGTTGTCCTTGTTCAGCCACAGCTCGGCCGGGATCTTGAGGTCCTTGCCCTTGAGCTTTTCGTTGACCTGCTCGCGCGCGGCGGCCGGGATCTGGCCGGTGAACTGGTCGAGCGCCTTGGCGATGTCGAGCTCCACCTTGTAGTGGTTGACCTGCTCGCCGTTCAGCTGGGTCTGGTCGGACGAGATGATCCGGCCCGCCTTGGAGACCTGGTCCAGGATCTTGCTCGGGTCGCTCTGCTCCGCCGACTGCGACAGCGCGCTCCCCATCGCCTGCGAGACCGGGTCGGTGCCGTCGGCCGAGATCTTGGCCCACGACTTGTCGGTGCCCATCTGCTTCTGCTGGTCGGCGGGCAGCTTGATGTACATGACCTTGTCGACCATGCGCATCTCGGTGGTCTCGCCGGCCGCGGTGCTGGTCATCGAGAACTTGGTGTTCGCGCCGTCGAAGGCCATCGCGCCGGTCGCGCTGAGCGTCTGGCCGGCGGCGGAGCCCTCCATGGAGAACTTCGCCGACTTGGACTGCTCGGTGCCCTGCTTGGACGCCGACGCCAGCTGGATCGCGTCGGTGAACGGCGAGGCCAGGAGGCCACCGCCGCCGGCCTGGGTCTGGTTGCCCGCACCGGCCGGCTCGGCGGTGCCGGAGGTGCTGCAGGCCGTCAGCGTGAGCACCAGCGCGGCACCCGCGGCGACCAGGGTGGTCTTGCGCATCGAAATTCCCCTCAGTGTCGGATCTTCCGCTCGGCTTATCGCCCGATCGGACGAATAGTTACTCCTGGGACGGTGACGATCCGGCTCTGGTTCCCGGTTGTCTCACGCGTCCGTGACGCGAGTCACCTCGTGGCCGCTACGCGAGGCCAGCAGGCGCCGCAGCGACGCCAGCCGTTCGGGGCTCGCCTTGCCCTCGGTGACGACGTCGTCGAGCGCGCAGTCCGGGTCCTCGGGCGGGCCGAGGTGCCCGCAGCCCGACGGGCACTCCTCGGCGGCTTCGGCGAACTCCTCGAAGGCATCGACGATGTGGTCCGCGGTGACGTGGGCCAGGCCGAACGACCGCACACCCGGCGTGTCGATCACCCACCCGCCGTCCGGCAGCGGCAGCGCCACCGCCGCGACGGACGTGTGCCGCCCCTTGCCGACTCCGCTCACCACACCGACGGCCAAGTCGGCGTTGGGGACCAGGCGGTTGACCAATGTCGACTTGCCGACACCGGAGTGGCCGACCAGCGCCGTCACGCGGTCCTTGAGCATCTCCGCGAGACCCTCGGGCTCTTCGTCGTACCGGGTCACGATCGCCGGGATGTCGAGGCCCGCGTACCCCGCGAGCAGCTCGTCCGGGCTGGCCAGGTCGGCCTTCGTCAGGCACAGCACGGGCTGCACGCCGCCCGCGTAGCAGGCGACCAGGCAGCGGTCGATGAAACCGGTGCGCGGCGGCGGGTCGGCGAGCGCGGTGACGATCAGCAGGCGCTCGGCGTTGGCGACGACCAGCCGCTCGTACGGGTCGGTGTCGTCGGCCGTGCGCAGGAGGGAGCTGCTGCGCTCGTCGACGCGGATGATGCGCGCGAGGGTGTCCGGCTTGCCGGAGACGTCGCCGACCACGCCGACCCGGTCGCCGACCACCACCGGCGTCCGGCCCATCTCGCGGGCTCGCATCGTGGTGATCACCTGGTCGGGATCGGCGTCGATCGCGCAGGTCCAGCGCCCGCGGTCCTTGCCGATGACCATGGCGTTGACGGCGTCCGCGTGCTCGGGACGGCGCTTGCTGCGGGGCCGGGTGCCCTTGCCCGGACGCACGCGGACGTCGGACTCGTCCAGCTTGCTCCAGTCGTTGCGCGCCAAACCCTCGTCCTCTCGTGCACCGGTGCCCCACCCGAATGATCCCACGTCGCTCGCCAGGGCCCTGGCCTGCGTGTAACGATGGCGTCCTGGCTGTTCCGGTACGCGAGGAGGTTGGCCATGTGCGGCCGTTACGCCGCCACCAAGGACCCGGCGAAACTGATCGAAGAGTTCGAGGCCATCGACCTCACCGAAGGCCACGCGCGCGCCGACCACAACGTCGCGCCGACGAAGAACGTGGTCACCGTCGTCCAGCGGCACCCGCGTGACGAAGACGGTCAGGTCCTCGAGGACGAGCCCGCCGAGCGTTCGCTGCGGATGATGAAGTGGGGCCTGGTGCCGTTCTGGGCCAAGGACCCGTCCGTCGGTTCGCGGATGATCAACACGCGCGCCGAGACAGCCGCCGAGAAGCCCGCGTTCCGCCGCGCGCTGGTGTCGCGCCGCTGCCTGGTGCCCGCCGACGGCTGGTTCGAGTGGCGCCGCACCGGCAAGGAGAAGGAGCCGTTCTACATGACGCCCCCGGACGGCTCGTCGATCGCGTTCGGCGGGATCTGGGAGAGCTGGCACCCGAAGGACGACAAGGACGCGGCGCCGCTGATCACGTTCTCGATCATCACGACCGACGCCGCCGGTCAGCTCACCGACGTCCACCACCGGATGCCGCTGATCGTGCCCAAGTCCCATTGGGACGGCTGGCTGGACCCGGACCGCGAGGACGTCAAGGACCTGCTGGTACCGACGCCGGACGACATCGTCTCGTCGCTGGAGCTGCGGCCGATCTCGAGCCTGGTCAACAACGTCCGCAACAACGGGCCCGAGCTGCTGGAGCGCGTCGACCCGCGGCAGCAGCTCGAGGACGAGGGCGCGTTGTTCGACGCGCCGAAGCCATGACCGCGCTCAAGATCGAGACCGCGCACGGCCTGGCCCGGGTCTACCTCCACTGCGCCGAGGAGGGTACGGCGGTCCTCATGCTGGGCCACGGCACGGGCGGCGGCCTGGGCGCGAAGGACCTGGTGGCGGTGACGCGCGCGGCCCAGGCGGCCGGGGTGCACGTGGCGCTGGTCGAGCAGCCGTACAAGGTGGCGGGCCGCCGCGCGCCGGCCCCGGCGAACCAGCTGGACGCGGCCTGGCTGACGATCGCGGACGAGCTGTCGGAGCGGTTCGACGGCCTGCCGTTCGTGTTCGGCGGCCGGTCGTCCGGGGCGCGGGTGGCCTGCCGGACGGCCACGGCCGGGCAGGCGGTGGCGGTGCTGTGCCTGGCGTTCCCGGAACACCCGCCGGGCCGCCCGGAGAAGACCCGCCAGCCGGAGTTCGACGCGGTGGAGGTCCCGACCCTGGTGATCCAGGGGGAACGCGACCCGTTCGGCCGGCCGAAGGTGGGGGCGCACCAGGAACTGGTCCTGGTCGACGGCGACCACAACCTGGGCAAGGACCTGGAGACGGTGTCCCGGGCGGCGACGGAGTGGCTGTCCCGGGTGCTGCGCCCGCTGGCCTGAACCATCCCATCGGGGGCCGTTGTGCACGGCTTCGCGGCGGCCCGTTCCGCGCCGCGGGAGTCGCCACAACCGTCCCGCCGAACGCAGTGAATGACTCATTCCTGGCGCTGGACGCAGTGAATGAGTCCTTGGGTTTTAACGTCAGGGGGTGGTTGGGGCGACCCTGGTTGATCATGCAGGCAGCCCTTGGTTGATCCTTCTTCTTGTCTAGGGAAGAAAGCCAAACCAAGGGCTGCGTGATCAGTGTGCAGGACATGCACGAGCAGGACACCACAGGGGCCCCGGC
>NZ_JBFBBQ010000120.1:0-24024 GCF_040682775.1 Amycolatopsis sp. NPDC051106
GACTCATTCATGTCGTCGGACGACATGAATGAGTCATTCAAGACGTTCGGACCGCGGCCCAGCGAGCGACCTCGCAGCGGCGGAAGCAAGACCGGAGGAACCCCTGGCGCCGACTTCCACTCCTTAGCTATAGTGCTAGGCACCTAGTTAAATGGAGTTGCCGATGATCGAGTTCCACCTCGACGCCCGTTCGGGGCTATCGCCGTACCAGCAGCTGGTCCAGCAGGTGCGGCACGCGCTGCGGCTGGGCATGCTCGACAAGGGGGACCAGCTCCCCAAGGTCAAGGACGTGGTCGCCGACCTCGCGATCAACCCGAACACCGTGCTCAAGGCCTACCGCGAACTGGAGCACGACGGCCTCGTCTCGGCGCGGCCCGGCGTCGGCACCTTCGTGACCGCGACGCTGAACGGCGGGGCTTCCTTCGCCGTCCTCGGGCCGCTGCGGCAGGACCTGCGCCGCTGGCTGGGGAAGGCCCGCCAGGCCGGCCTCGACGAAGAGAGCATCGAGGCCCTGCTGATGTCCACGTTTCGCGACTCCGCCAGAGAGGACATAGCGTGACCGTCCTGCGTGCCCAGGGACTGGGCAAGAAGTACAAGCGCAAGTGGGCGCTGACCGGCTGCACGCTCGAGATCGAGGCCGGCCACGTGACCGGGCTCGTCGGCCCCAACGGCGCCGGCAAGTCCACCCTGCTCAACATCGCCTCCGGCATGCTGGAGCCGACCACCGGCACGATCGAGGTCTGCGGCGGCACCCCCGGCAGCGGCCCGGAGCAGCTGGCGAAGGTCGGCTACGTCGCCCAGAGCACGCCCGTCTACACCGGGCTGACCATCGAAGAGCACCTGCGGCTCGGCGCGCACCTCAACCCGCGCTGGGACGACTCGCTCGCCACCAAGCGGGTCGAACGGCTCGGGCTCGACCCGAAGCAGCCCGCCGGCAAGCTGTCCGGTGGCCAGCGCGCGCAGCTCGCGCTCACCCTCGGCATCGCCAAGCGCCCCGAACTGCTGCTGCTCGACGAACCGGTCGCCGCGCTGGACCCGTTGGCGCGCCGGGAGTTCCTGCAGGACCTGATGGAGTCGGTCGCCGAGCACGGGCTGTCCGTCGTGATGTCCTCGCACCTGGTCAACGACCTCGAACGCGTCTGCGACCACCTCGTCGTGCTGGTGGCGTCCGAGGTCCGGGTGATCGGCGACGTCGACGAGCTGCTGGCCTCGCACCACCGGCTTTCCGGGCCGCGCCGCGACGTCGAGACGCTGCCGTCGGACCAGCACGTCATCTCCGCGAAGCACACCGATCGCCAGACCACCGTGCTCGTCCGCACCGAGGCGCCGATCCTCGATCCCGCGTGGACGGTCGCGCAGATCGGCCTCGAGGACCTCGTCCTCGAGTACATGAGCAACCCCGCCGCCGCCCGTCCCGCCCTGGAGGTCCTCCGATGACCTGGTTGACCTGGCGCCAGTTCCGCATTCCCGCGCTGTCCGTGTTCGCCGCGCTGATCGTGATCGGCGTCGTGCTCGCGATCACCGGACCGGAGCTGGTCGGGCGCACGAACTTTTCCGACCAGGACGTCCTCTTCGGCGGCACGATCCTGGTGCTCTACCTGCTGCCCGCGGTGATCGGCGTCTTCTGGGGCGTGCCGATGATCACGCGCGAGCTGGAGAGCGGTACGCACAGCCTGGTGTGGAACCAGACGGTCACGCGCAAGCGGTGGCTCGTCACCAAGCTGGGGCTCGGTCTCCTGGCCGCGATGGTCGCGGCCGGCCTGCTCGGCTGGGCGGTGTCGTGGTGGGCGAGCCCGATCGACGCGCTCGCGGCGACGCAGACCGATCGCGGGATGCTCTCGCGCATCATGCCGGTGGTGTTCGGCGCGCGCGGCATCGTCCCGATCGGCTACGCGGCCTTCGCGCTCGCGCTCGGCGTCGCGGTCGGGATGGTGCTGAAGCGGACCGTGGCCGCCATGGCCGTCACGCTCGTCGTCATCGCCGCCGTGTTGCTCGTGGTGCCGAACTTCGTGCGGCCGTACCTGCTGCCGCCGCAGACGATGACGGTCGCGATCGTCGGCGAGGACATCACGAACATCACCGGCGACGAGACCGGCGACATCCTGGAGATCGGGGTGCGGAACCCGCCCGGCGCGTGGGTGCTGGCGAACGAAACCGTCGACCCGGCCGGGAAGGCCGTCTCGCCACTGCCGGACTTCGTGCAGACCTGCGTTCCGCGGCCGGGCCGGGACGCGGGCCCGCCGTCGCACGGCAGCCTCGAAGCGTGCATGGCGCAGCTGGGCCCGCACGGCTACCAGCAGCGCCTGACCTACCAGCCCGGCTCGCGGTTCTGGCCGCTGCAGTGGCTCGAACTCGCGCTGTTCCTCGCGATGACCGCCCTGCTCACCTGGTTCTGCTTCCGTCGCGTCCGCCACCTTTCCTGATCCGGTTCCTGGGGGAATCATGCGCACTCTCGCGGTAGCCACCGCTTTGACACTCACGTTGTCCGCGTCGCCGGTCGCTTCGGCGGCCACGACGCCTTACCTGCCCCGCCCGACCGGCCACGAGCCCGTCGGCGTCAGCACACTGTCCCTTGTGGACAGGTCGCGGCCTGATCCCTGGGTGCCGGCCGTGCCCTACCGGGAGCTGATGGTCTCCGTCTTCTACCCGGCGACCTCGGCGAACGGGCCCAAGAAGCAGTACATGACCCCGCTCGAGTCCGAGCGCAACCTCGAACGGCAGAACATCCCCGGGCTGCCCCTGGACGTCCTGAGCACCGTCCGGACGAACGCCGTCACCGACGCGAAACCGGCCGGGCGGTGGCACGGCCTGCCGCTGATCGTGCTGTCGCCGGGCTGGACGCAACCGCGGGCCACGCTCACCGCGCTGGCCGAAGACCTCGCCAGCCGCGGCTACGCCGTCGCGGCCATCGACCACACCTACGAGAACCGAGCCACCACGTTCCCCGACGGCCACGTCACCGGCTGCGCCGCCTGCGAAGTCGACGACCAGCCCGGGTTCTGGGAGAAGTTCGCGCAGGTGCGGACGAAGGACACGTCGTTCGTGCTCGACGAGCTGCTGCGCTCGAAGAAGTGGGGCGCCCTGATCGACCCGCGGCGCATCGGCATGACCGGGCACTCCGCGGGCGGCGCGAGCACGACGCAGGCGATGCTGGCCGACCCCCGCATCCGCGCCGGTGCCGACATCGACGGGAGCATCCACGTCCCGCTCCCGGCGTCCGGGCTGCCGAGGCCGTTCCTGTTCCTGGGCAGCATGGACGAGTACACGCCGGGCGAGCCGGGCCCGTACGACGACTGGGAGACCGACTGGACGCACCTCACCGGGTGGAAGCGCTGGCTCATGGTGTCCGGCACGGCGCACAGCTCGTTCACCGACCTCGGCGTGCTCGCAGCCCAGCTGGGGGTCGACATCGGCGCGTCGATCGACGCGTACCGGGCGCTGACCATCACGCGGAACTACGTAAGCGCTTTCTTCGATGAGAACCTGCGCTGCCGTCCGCAACCGCTGCTGGCCGCGCCATCGCCCGCCTACCCGGAAGTGACGTTCATCGGATGAAGAAGACGATCCTGCTGACCGTCGCCGCGCTCGCGCTCGGCTCGGCCGCGCCCGCCTCGGCGTCTCCGGCGCTGTCGCTGGCCCGGCCGACCGGCGCGCAGCCGGTGGGCACCACCTCGCTGTATCTGAAGGACACCTCGCGGCCGGATCCGTGGGTCGCGACGGTGCCCTACCGCGAGCTGATGGTGTCACTGTTCTACCCGGCGGATTCCGCGCAGGGGCCGCGGAAGCAGTTCATGACCGAGGCCGAAGCGCAGGCCGTCTTCGACGAGGCCGGCATCACCGGCATTCCCGCCTCGGTCATGACGACCGTGCACACCGACGCCGTGGTCGACCCGCGGCCGGCCGGGCACCGCCTGCCGCTGGTCGTGCTGTCGCCCGGGTTCAAGCGGCCGCGCGCCGAGCTGACGTCGCTGGCCGAAGACCTGGCGAGCCACGGCACCGCGGTCGTCGTGGTCGACCACACCTACGAAAACGTCGCCACGACGTTCCCGGACGGGCGCGTCACCGGCTGTGCGGCGTGCGGCAACTACGACGAGGCGTTCTGGCGAAAGCTGGAACGCGGCCGCGCGGCGGACGTGTCGTTCGTACTGGACTCGCTGACGCACTCGAAGTGGGCGTCGCTGATCGACGCGTCCCGGATCGGCATGGCCGGGCACTCGGTCGGCGGGGCGAGCACGCTGCCCACGATGGTCGCGGACCCGCGGATCAAGGCGGGGATCGACATCGACGGCACGACGGACGACCCACTGCTCGCGCCGGGGCTCGACCGGCCGTTCCTGTTCCTGGGCCGGGCGAACACGTACACGCCCGGCACGGGCGCCGAATCCGGGACCTGGCAACGGGACTGGGCGCACTTGAAGGGGTGGAAGCGCTGGCTGGTCGTCGCGGGCATGGCGCACCCGTCGTTCACCGACATAGGTTTGGTCGGTGAGCAGCTCGGCCTCGACTTCGGCGCGACGACGCCGGCGGCGCGCGGGCAGGCCATCACGGCGGCCTACGTCCGGGCGTTCTTCGACCAGCACCTGGCGGGCCGGGCCCAGCCGCTGCTCGACCAGCCGTCGCCGCGCTACCCGGAGGTCGGTTTCGCCATGACGTCGACGCCCTACCTGCCCGCGCCGACCGGGAACCGGCCGGTCGGCAGCACGCAGGTGTACCTGAAGGACACCTCGCGGCCGGACCCGTGGGTGCCGTCGGTGCCCTACCGGGAGCTGATGGTGTCGCTGTTCTACCCGGCAGTTCCTTCGCACGGGCCGAAGACGCGGTACCTGACCGCGGCCGAGTCGGCGGCGCTGCTGTCCGGCAGTGGCCTGGACGTGCCGCCGGACCTGCTCACCAGGCTGGTGACCAACTCGGTGGCCGACGCCCGGCCGGCCGGTTCCCACCTGCCCCTGGTGGTGCTTTCGCCCGGCTACACGAAACCTCGCGCCACGCTCAGCGCGCCGGCCGAGGACCTGGCGAGCCACGGGTACGCCGTCGCGCTCGTCGGCCACACGTACGAGAACACCGGCACGAGCTTCCCCGACGGGCGGTTCGCGGGGTGCGCGTCGTGCGAAGTACCGCACGATCCCGCGTTCTGGACGAAGCTGGAGCTGGGCCGGGCGGCCGATGTGTCGTTCGTGCTGGACTCGCTGACGCACTCGAAGTGGGCGTCGCTGATCGACGCGTCCCGGATCGGCATGGCCGGGCACTCGGCCGGCGGGGCGAGCACGCTGCCCACGATGGTCGCGGACCCGCGGGTCAAGGCCGGGATCGACATCGACGGCACCACGCAGGTCCCGCTCACCGCCCCGCTTTCGCGGCCGTTCATGTTCCTGAGCCACCAGCTCGCGGCCACCGCCTGCGCACCGAACGTGCCGTGGGAGCGGGACTGGGCGCAGCTGGCGGGGTGGCGGCGCTGGATCGAGGTGGCGGGGACGAAACACGCGTCGTTCACCGACATCGGCCTGTTCGGTGACCAGCTGGGCGTCGACGTCGGCACGACGACCACGGCCCTGCGCACCCACGAGATCACGCGGGCGTACGTGAACGCGTTCTTCGATCGTCACCTGCGGGGCGAGGCACGGCCGGTGCTCGACTCGCCGGCGTATCCGGAAGTCTCGTTCTGCCACTGAAAATCGGCGGAAGCGGCACCTCGTGGGGGTGTGCCGCTTCCGCCGGCTTCGATCAGCCTTCGCGCAATCCCACGATCGGCAGCTGCCCGGCCATCCGCCGCCGAGCGGCGTCGCTTCCGTCGTACCGCCAGCCCAGCAGCTTGCTCAGCACCCGCCGCAGGATCGGCGCCACCCAGCGGTTGCGGTGCTCGTACGCGGCGAGCACCGCGACCGCCTCGTTCTCGTCCAGCACCCGGTGCCCGGGCACGAACCGGCGCCGGCCCACCACCACCTCGACCGGCGGCCGCGCGCGGACGTTGCGGTACCAGTCCGCGCCCGCGCCCAGCCCGGCCACCACGAAGTACTCGCCGGCCTCGGCACCGACCACCTCCAGGACCGTGCGGTACGTCCGCCCCGACCGGCGGCCGACGTGCGTCAGGCAGAGGAACCGCCGGCCGAACACCCACCCGAAGCCGCGGTCGTACACGCGCACCGGCGCGCGGAAGACCGCTCGCATGACCCGCCCGGGCCGCACCGCCGTCATGACCGGACCTCCTTCGGGATGGGGCTTCCTGCCCCGCCGCCCACCACCGTCGCCGAACCTCCCGCCGGCCGGAAGGTCGCCCGCGCCGCCTCGGTGGTCGTCGCCGCGGGCGCGGGCACCGCGGTGTTCGCCGCCCTGACCGCGCTCCTGCTCGGGCTCTTCGTGCTCGTCGCGGGCCTGGTCGAGCGGCGCAAGCGCATCGCCCGGCTCGGCCTGCTCGCCGTGGTGCTGAGCCAGACGCTCTGGCTCGCGATGTGGCTGACCGCCGCGCGATGTAGCTGAGCCGACCAAAGCAGGCCGCCCCCGAGCGGCACGCAACCGTAGCTACGGAAGTCGTTCGGCCGTGACTGTGGTCGGATCGGCAACGATCGGCACCGTAGCTCCTCAGAGCTTGCCGCCGGCGACCGGCGGCATGTCCGGCGCGTCCCCGGTCTCCGCGGCCGCCTCGCGGTACAGGTGGTTCTCGACCTCGAAGAGGTTGTCGGCGGCGCGCTCGACGACCGTGAGCAGCGTGGACATCCGGGCCACCTCCTCCACCTGCTCCTTGAGGAACCAGGCCACGAACTGCTCGCCGAGGTAGTCCTCCGCCAGCCGCGCGGCCTTGGCCATCGCCTCGATGTCCGCGGTCACGGCCCGTTCCTGCTCCAGCGCCAGCTCGATCGCCTCGTGCGCGCTCGAAAAGTCGTTCCGGACGTCGCCGCTGCCCGGGATCGCCACCGGCTGGCCGCGGTCGAGCAGGTACCGCACCATCGCCAGCGCGTGGTTGCGCTCCTCGATCGACTGCCGGTAGAAGCGTTTCGCCAGCCTCGGCAGGTCGCGCCCGTCGAACCAGACGGCGAGGGCGACGTACTGCTGCGCGGCGGTGAACTCGTGCCGGATCTGCTCCTGCAGGAGCTCGGCGAACTTCGAACGCTCGGTGTCGGCCATGCCCCACAAGGTACGGCGCCGGGCCGACGGCTGCCGCGTCACGGCCGGGGCTGGTACTGCTCCACCCGGATGCTGTCCTTCACCGCGTCCAGGAACTCGTTCCGGGCCGTGTTCAAGGCCCGGTACTCGGGTTTTCCGGGGTTGATCAGCTCGTGCCACAGCGAAACGACCGCGCCGCTGCGGTCCTCCAGCTCGTGCGCCCGGGAGATCAGCGCCGGCGTCCCGATCACCTCCAGCATCGCGACCTGTTCCCGCATGCCCGCGAGCGCGTCGGCGCCGGCCTGGTACCGCAGGCGGCGGTCGTCCTCGTCGGTGAGCGCCTGGTACCGGAAGGCGGTGATCCGGGCGAGCTGCCGGGTGATCTCGAGGTAGGTGTCGCGGATCTCCCGGTCCCACCGGCGGCGGTCTTCCCGGTTCAGCTTCCGGCGGTCGCTCAACGCGATCGCGAGGAACGCGAGCAGCGCGCCCGTGAGCAGGAAGGCCCCGGCGATCACCGGAAGGCCCCACCAGGGCGCCGGTGAGACGAGGGTGAGTGCGGACCGCACCGGCGAGATCATGCGGGCACGATACCCGCGAAATCCGGGAAAAACGCCCGCCGGGCGCACCCGGGCTACGATCGGCGCGTGCCGAGCCACCTCCCCGACCTCTCCGGCAGCGTCACCTGCGTCACCGGCGCGAGCGGCACTCTCGGCCGCGGCATCGCGCTGCGGTTCGCCGAAGCGGGCAGCGCGGTGGCCGTGCACCACCGGCGTCCCGGCGCGGGCGACGACGTCGTCGCGGCGATCGAGGCCGCGGGCGGGCGGGCCCGCGCGTTCACCGCGGAGCTGACCGACGACGACGCCTGCCACGCGCTGCTGGCCGCCGTCGCGGACTGGGGCGGGCGGCTCGACGCGCTCGTGAACAACGCCGGCGTCCAACCGGTCGAGCCCCTCGCGGATCTGACGGCGCAGCGCTGGCAGGCGATGCTCGACAGCACCCTGACCAGCGCGTTCTCCTGCACGCAGGCGGCCGCGCGGCTGCTGGGCGAGGGCGGCAGCGTCACCCACATCGCGTCGATCGAAGCCCGGCAGCCCGCGTCCGGGCACGCCCACTACAGCGCGGCCAAGGCGGCCCTGGTCATGCACGCGCGCGGCGCCGCGCTGGAGTACGGGCCGCTCGGGATCCGCGTCAACACGGTGTCCCCCGGCCTGATCTCACGTCCGGGCCTGGACCGGGACTGGCCCGAAGGCGTCGAGCGGTGGCACCGCGCCGCCCCGCTGGGCCGGCTGGGCACCCCGGCCGACGTCGGCAACGCGTGCGTCTTCCTGGCGTCCCCGCTGGCCTCCTGGATCACCGGGCACGACCTCGTCGTCGACGGCGGGGTGACGGCCCGCCCGACCTGGTAGCGTGGAACACGTTCTAGTTTGGGGGCGCGATGACCTTCCCGATCGTCGACGGCGTGCCGCCCGGGCGCGCCCTGCTCGGATCCCGGATCCGCGAGCTGATCGACGCTTCCGTGTGCGCGGGCGACGACGCCGACCTCGCCGCCGCCGCGAGCCGGGTCGAGGCGGTCACCGCCGCCCTGCGCGCGACCGGCGGCTCGCCACCGCTGCTGCTCGCCGCCCTCGAGGGCGGCGGCCACCTCAGCGTCAACAACCCCCTCGAAGGACCCGGGAACCCGTTGGCACCACCGTTGTCCTGGACGCACATCGGGCCCGCGGAGGTCCGGGCCGAGGTTCTCCTCGGCGCGGCGCACGAAGGACCGCCGGGACGCGTCCACGGCGGCTGGGTGGCGGCGGTCCTGGACCACGTCCTGGGCCGCGCGACCGCGGCGGCCGGCTACCCCGGCATGACGGCGTCCCTGACGATCGACTACCACCGCGGCACGCCGTACGCGGTGCCGCTCGTCGCGGAGGGCCGGCTCGAGCGCCGCGACGGCCGCAAGCTGCACGCGACCGGGACCCTGCGCGCAGGTGACGAGGTTTGCGCCAGCGCGAAGGCGATTCTGGTGCACTTCAGCGCGGACCGGTTCCCGGTGTCCACTTCGGACTGACCGGTCGCCGGTGCAGTGAATGACTCATTCCTTGCGTCCGGCGCCAGGAATGAGTCATTCACTGCATCACCTCACGGGACGAGCGTCGTGTGGCGGGGCGCGTCCGAGCTCGACGAAGCCATCAGGACCGCGCAGATCGGCACCGCCATCGCCAGCGCCGCCAGCACGAACACCGGGAACAGGAACGAGAACACCTCCGTGCCGACCGGGTCCGGCGCCGCCGGGTCGAGCTGGAGGCGGACCGCCGCCATGCCCGTGTAGTGCATCCCGGTCACCGCCGCCGCCATCACCAGGCCCGCCACCAGGCGGGGCAGGAGCTTGTCCAGCCCGACGGTGAACCACAGCGCCGCCGTCGCCGCGACGACCGCGATCACCACGGACAGCGCGACCAGCGTCGGGTCGTAGCTGATCGTCCCCTTGATCCGGACCGCCCACATCCCGGTGTAGTGCATGACGTTCACGGCGAGCCCGGTCAGCAGGCCGCCGAGCAGCAGCCGCTTCCAGGCGAACCGGTTGCGGACGCCGAACACCAGCAGGCCGCAGAACACCGCCGACACCGACAGCAGCGCCGAAAGCGCCGTGCGCACGATGTCGTACCGCACCGGCAGCCCGGGCGTCGAGAAGCCGAGCATCGCGATGAAGTGCATGACCCAGATGCCGACCCCGCCGATCGACACCGCCGCGAGCGCGAGCCAGGTCAGCCGGGTCCGCGCGTTGTCCGTGGTCCGCGCCTGCAGCGTGCAGGCGAGCCCGAGCGCGCACCCCACCACCGAAGTCAGGTACGCGAGCACGACGAGCCAGTGGCCCATCGCGAAGTCGTCGTGGTCCATGTGCATTTCCGTGCTCCTGTCAGGCTTGCTGCCGGCGCGGGGCGTGCAGCGCTGCGAGCGCGTACTCCGCCGCGGCGATGAGGATCTCTTTCGTCGACTCCGGCGACCGCGCGTCGCAGGTGACCACCTGGACCTCGGCCGGGATCTTGAGGGCTTCGCGCACCTGCTCCGGCGGGTGCTGGCGGGTGTCCTGGAACTGGTTGACGGCCACCAGGAACGGCAGCCCGCGCGACTCGAAGAAGTCGATCGACGCGAAGCAGTCCGCCAGCCGGCGCGTGTCGACCAGGACGATCGCCGCCACCGCGCCGCACACGAGGTCGTCCCACATGAACCAGAACCGGTGCTGGCCCGGCGTCCCGAACACGTAGAGGATCAGGTCGTCGGCCAGGGTGAGCCGGCCGAAGTCCATCGCCACCGTCGTGGCGACCTTGCCCGGCACCGCTTCGGTCCGGTCGACGTCGGCGGCCGCGGCCGTCATCACCGCTTCGGTGCGCAGCGGGTCGATCTCCGAGACGGCGCCGACGAAGGTCGTCTTGCCGGCCCCGAACCCCCCGGCGACCACGATCTTGGCCGAGGTGATCCGCTTGTCAGAGTGCACGTAGTCCACTGAGGACCCTTTCGAGCAGGTCGTTGCGTTCGTCGAAGGAGGCGTCCGCGGTGAGCGTGTCGCGGATCGACACCCGGCCGGCGACCAGCAGGTCGCCGATGAGCACCCGGGCCACGCCCAGCGGCACGCCCAGGTGCACCGCGACCTCCGCCACCGAGCGCTGGTGCAGGCACAGCTGGGTCACCGCGGCCAGCGGGTCGGTCGGGCTGAAGCGAGCCGTCCGCCCGTCCGCCGTCGTCTCGACCAGGGCTTCCACCGCCAGGTCGACCCTCGGCCGGGTGCGACCGGCGGTCCACGCGTACGGGCGGGCCAGCGAAGCCGCGTGCCGCCCGCCCTCGCGTCGCCGGCCTTCCGTCACCTGCTCGCCCCCGGAGCGGCCGGTGCTTCGAGACCGGGCCGCACCGGTGTCTCGACCCTCTTCCCGACCCGGTCGACGAGCAGCGTCATCTCGTAGCCGACCAGGCCGATGTCGCAGCCGGGATTGGCCAGCACCACCAGGTTCGAGCCGTCGCCGACGTTCATCAGCAGCAGGAAGCCCTGCTCCATCTCGATGACCGACTGCACCACCCGGCCCGCGGTGAACAGGTCGGCCGTGCCGAGCGCGAGGCTCGCGAGGCCGGACGCGATCGCCGAGAGCTGGTCCGCCCGGTCGCGCGGCATCGAGTCGTTGGCCGCCACGAGCAGGCCGTCCGCCGAGACGAGCGCGGCGTGCGCGACTCCGGGGACCTCCTGCGTGAACGCCGACACCAGCCAGTTCCGGGACTGGTCGACCACATCTGCTCCTTCCTGCCGCGTGCTCGTGCTCATGACGGGCCCTTCGGGTCGATCGCGACCCGGTGGCGGGCCGCGCGCATGCCGCTGTAGTGCCGGGAAAGGTTGTTGCGCACCGCCGCCGGGTCCCGGAACGACGAGTCGGGCGGCTGCGGCTGGCGCGGGGCGACCGAGCCCGGGGCGAGCTGCGCGCCGGGCTGCCGGGTCGGCAGGCCCGACTCGGTGAACTCGGGGTCGTCCAGCGTGCCGACCGCCGCTTCGGCGGCCTGCCGGACGTCGTCGGCGGGGGTCGCCCACTCGCCGGGCCGCGCCGGTTTCGCGCGGTCGTCGGCGAACCAGTGCGACAGCATCTGGTCGAAGATCGGCGTCGGCATCGGCGGGGGCGCCACGACGGCGGCGGGCTCTTCGACGGGCCACCGGGGTTCCGGCTCGGGCCGGGCGACGCCGTTGCCGGCCTGCTCGGGCAGCCCCGGCACCCCGGGCCGTACGGGCAGGTCCACCGTGATCAGCACGCCGGGGACGTGCACGCTGGCGGTGATGCCGGCGCTCGCGGTCCGCGTGCTCGTGGACCGCAGCCGGACGGTGATCCCGTGCGAGGCGGCGAGCCTGCTCACCACGAACAGGCCCATCCGGCGGGTGGTCTCCGGGCTCACCGAGGCGCCGGCGGCGAGCCGGGCGTTCGCCGCTTCGAGGTCCTCGCGGGTCATGCCGAGGCCGGCGTCCACGACCTCGATCAGCACCCCGCCGTCGAAGCCGCGGTCGGCGGTGAGCACGACCTGCTGGTCCGGCGGGGACGACCGGATCGCGTTCTCCAGCAGCTCGGCGAGGATGTGCACGACGTCGGCGGCGGCCTCGGACTGCACCGACCCGCGGGGCGCGTTGCCGAGCGTGACGCGCTGGTAGTCCTTGACTTCCGACGTCGCGGCCCGCAGCAGCTCGACCGTCGCGACCGGCCCGATGTCGCGGCGCACCGGCCGCCCGCCCGCGAGGACCTGCAGGTTTTCGCCGTTGCGCCGCAGCCGGGTGGCGATGTGGTCGATCTGGAAGAGCTCGGCCAGCCGCTGCGGGTCCTGCTCGTCGGCTTCGAGGTCCTCGATCACCGACAGCTGCAGCTCCACCAGCGACTGGCTGCGCCGCGACAGCGTCATGAACATCTCACTGACCTGGATGCGCATCTCGGCCTGCTCGCCGACGGCCAGCCGCACCGCCTGCCGGTGCATGTCGTCGAAGGCGCGGGCCAGCTGGCCGATCTCCTCCTCGGAGTCGACGGGGAGCCGCTCGGTCGCCTGCCAGTCGACGTCGTCGCCCTCCCGGATCCGCTCGATGGTGGCGGGCAGCCGGCGGCGCGCGGTGTCGACCGCGGCCGCGTGCAGCCGCCGGATCGGGGCGACCACCGAGCGGGCCACGGCGAGCGCGATGGCGAGAGCGCCGAGCAGCGACGCGAGCACCAGCGCGGCGTCGCGCAGCGCGTCGGACCGGGTGACGTTGGTCCGCGCCCCGACCGCGTCCGAAAGCGTTTTCACCTGGTCGGCCAGGATGATGCCCAGCGCCGCGCGCTTGGCCGTGGGCCCGCCGGCGCCGGGGATGGTGGCGGCGGCGAACCGCGCGGCCACCGCACCGGTGGGCAGGGCGCGGCGGATCTGCCCGGTCAGCACCGACTCCTCGGCGACGGTGGCGGCGAGCGCGTCCGCCGGCCGCCCGTCCGGGACCTCCTGCCCGGCGAGCGTCGCCCTCAGCTGCGTCAATGCTTTCGTGATATCGGCCGAGGCGTCGAGATCGGCATTTCCGGCTTGGGCGACGATCCGGGGGATCACTTCACTCAGCGAGACGACGAAGTCGTGGTAAGCGGGGGTCTTGGCGCCGGCGGAACCGTCCTGCTGGCGCAGGCCGGCCAATTTTCCCAATTGATCTTCCAGCGTCCGGGAAAGCTCCGGTCCCAGCTGCGCGAATTCGGCGTCGTGGCGGATGACGGCGGCTTTCGCGTCGACCGCGGCGGTCTGCGCGGCCCCGCCGTCGTGGATCATTTCGTCGTCGACGAGCCCGGTGAGCTCGGCGATCCCTTGCACGACCGGCATTTGGTCGCGCACCCCGCTGAGCGCGCCCGCTTGGTCGAGCTCGGCCTGCACGCGCCCGCCGGCCAGCAGCAGCGCGACCAGGACGGGCAGCAACAACACGACGGAGATCTTGGTGCGCAGCCGCCAGCTGCCGGGATTCCACGACGTGCTGGAACGACGGCGAAGCGGTTCGTCTTCTTTCATCGGTGGCGTGGCTCGATTCGTACCGGTGGCCCGAGAACGATTTCCGCGATGTTTTCCACGGAATTCAGACCGGAGACATAACCCGGGAAGCCTCGGTGCTGTCAAGGAACGCCCGACGTTTCCCCCGTACGCACCAGCTACACAGGGTGAGCTTCGACGGACCGGCATTCCGCCCTCGCGGAGGGTGAGCGGAAGGTGAGCGAGCCACCCGGATTCCCCGTGGAGTCCGTGAATTTCCGTCCACGCCGCCCGACAGCCGTCTACTTCGGACGGTCAGGGGGGTTGGTGGCCGGACCGACCCCCAGCCGGTCCGCACCCGGCACGCGACATCGTCGGCGGCCGTGCGGGCCTGAAGGTGCCAGTCGCGCCCGAGCGGCGTCAACCGGCCCGAGGTGGTTTCACACCTGGTCGAAACGTCCTCGGTCACACAACCGCGAAACCGCGCGTCACCTGCGGCTATCCTCCCCGGGGAAAGGGCGGTACGTCGATGCTCAAGATTCACTTTACGGACGCGGACCTGGCGAAGGTGACCATCGCCGAGGACGCCGACCCGATGTGGGAGCTGCTCATGAGCAGCTACCGGATCCGGCGTCCGGAGGGGGAGCCGTTCTTCGGCCGGTGGCGCAAGGGGTCACGCTCCGCGGTGCCCGAGTCCGGGCGGCTGGTGATGTCCGCCGTGCCGCCGTACGGGTACTGCCCGGACTTCCTCACCCCGGCCGGGCACGCCACGATCGGTGACGGCATCTCGGCGGTGCTCGAGACACCCCCGGCGGCCCTGGCCGCCGACATCGGCGAGCTGGCGGCGCAGGGCACCCGCGTCGCGCCGTGGCTGCACCGGCTGGCCGGCGGCGAGACCCGTGAGCTGCACCGGCTCGGCACCGCCCTGCACGACTACTACCGCCGGTGCGTGGCCCCGGACTGGACGGCGGTCCGCCGCGCGGTCGCCCGCGACCGCCGCCGGCTGCAGGCGAGCCTGGACCGCGGCGGGCCGCAGCTGCTGCTCTCGACGGTCCACCCGGACGTCACGTGGGCACCGCCGGTGCTGCGGGTGCGCTTCCCGATCGAGCAGGAGCTGCACCTGGCCGGCCGCGGCCTCCGCCTGATCCCGGCGTTCTTCGCACACGGCATGCCGACGACGTACAAGGACCCGGCCCGGCCGCCGGCGCTGGTCTACTCGATCGGCCACACGCGCTTCGACAGCGACGCGGAGCCCGGCCCGTCGCTGGCGGCGCTGCTCGGCCAGACCAGGGCGCGGGTGCTGGTGACGGTCGCGATCACGAGCTGCAACACGAGCGAGCTGGCCGGGCTGACGGGCGTCTCCCTGGCGACGGCCAGCCAGCACGCGTCGGTGCTGCGGGCCAGCGGGCTGATCACCAGCGCGCGGTCGGGGAAGTCGCAGATCCACGAGATCACCCCGCTGGGGCTGGGCGTCATCCGGGCCAGCTGACCCGGGCGCGGCGCAGTGAATGACCCATTCACTGCGTCGGACGCCAGGAATGAGTCATTCACTGCGTTCCGGACCGGGTGCGCTACCCGCGCCCTGGTCAGCTGGCCTCCCCGATCGGGTGGCGGTCCTGGTGAGCGGCGCGCGTGTTAGCCTGTCGCCGTGCAGCGCCTCATGACGTCCTCGCGACTCGTAACCCGGCGCGCCGGCTGAACCCAGGTCGCCGGCGCGCAGCGTCGTCGATCGCGTCTTCTCGGGACCTGGCCCCGATCTCGTACCTTCTTCTCATCGGGAGATCAGCCATGTCCACTTCTTTCGCCCTTCCCGCGGCCCGCTCGGCGATGCTGCTGCGCCGCCGCATCGCCACGTACTTCGTCGGCGGCGCGGACGAGATCCCGGCCCTCGTCCGCGCGCTGGGCGGCCACCTCGTCCACGAGCTGTCCGTCGACATCAAGGACGGCGTCCGCGAGAGCAGCATGGTCTGCGCCGTCCTGCTGGCCGCCGAGGACACCGAACCCCTGCTCGACGCGCTGCGCGAGCTGCCGTCGGTCGTTTCGGCCGAACTCGCCTGAGCGCGTCCCGGCCGTGGTCCCCGCCCGGATCGTGACCGGTTTGTCCGCGCCCGGGCCGGGTAGCCGAGCGGCTCGGGACATGCGGAGGTGTCATGACGACGGAAGTCCGTTCACGGCGAAGCGCGGCGCGGACCGCGGCCCTGGTGTTCGGGGTGGCGTTCCTGGTGGTGGGGGTGCTGGGGTTCGTGCCCGGGATCACCGCGGGGTACGCGGACCTGCACTTCGCCGGCCACGAATCGGGGGCGCGCCTGTTCGGCGTGTTCACGGTGTCGGTGCTGCACAACCTGGTCCACCTGGTGTTCGGGGTGCTCGGTCTCATCGCTTCACGCGGGAACGGCGGTTCGCGGGCGTTCCTGATGATCGGCGGCGGCGTCTACGTGCTGCTGTGGGTGTTCGGCCTGGCGATGGACCACGACAGCCCGGCCAACTTCATCCCGGTCGACAACGCCGACGACTGGCTGCACCTGGCCCTCGGCGTCGCGATGATCGCGGCGGCCATCGCGACGACGGCGGTCGACCGCGCCCGGGGCCAGTACCCCGAGCCGGAGATCCAGGGGCACTGAGCGTGCTCCGCCTCGGGTTTCCGGTGATCGGCGTCGCCGACGTCGCGCGCGCCGCCGACTTCTGGTCGGCGGCGCTGCACCTCGTAGTCGCCGAGGAGTGGGCCAGTGAGCGGTGGCGCACGCTGCAGCACGCCGACGGCGCCGGGCACGCGCTCGGGCTCATGTACAGCGAGTCGCCGGTCGAGCCGTACCCCCGCGTGCACCTCGACCTGCTCGTCGACACGACGGCGGAGCAGGAGGCCGAGGTCGCCCGGCTCGTCGGCCTGGGCGCCACCGAAGTCGACTGGGACCACTACCCCGCCCAGCCGGACTTCGTCGTCCTCGCCGACCCGGACGGCAACCGCTTCTGCGTGGTGGACCTGAGCAAGGCACCATCCACATAGGACTGCTCGCGGGTGGATCGCCCTGGGTGCTATCGTCGAAGTGAAGATCCTTGTGGAGGAGACCATCGTGGCAGGTGACGTCGACATCTCCGGATAGCTCCGGAGTGTGCAGGCCCCCGGCACTGCCGGCGCGGGCCGCTTTCGACGTCCCCCTTTCGCTTCGCACCACTTCGAGGTCTTCACCATGTCCGAAATCGTGCTGTCCGGCCTGTCCTTCTCCTGGCCCGACGACACCCCTGTCTTCGACCACCTCTCCGCCACCTTCCCCGGCGGCCGCACCGGCCTCGTCGCCCCCAACGGCTCCGGCAAGACCACCCTGCTGAAGCTCATCGCCGGCACGCTGAAGCCGTCGTCCGGCAGCATCACCACCGACGGCGTCCTCGGCTACCTGCCCCAGGACCTGCCGTTGAGCGGGGAGCCGTCCGTCGCCGAAGTCCTCGGCGTCGCACCGATCCTGGACGCCATCGCGGCCGTCGAGTCCGGTGATGCCGCCGAAGCGCACTTCACCACCATCGGCACCGACTGGGACATCGAGGAACGCACGCGCGCCCAGCTCGACCGGCTCGGCCTCGACGTCACACTCGACCGCTCGCTGAGCACGCTGTCCGGCGGACAGATCGTCTCGCTTGGACTCGCCGCGCAGCTGCTCACACGACCGGACGTCCTGCTGCTCGACGAACCGACCAACAACCTCGACCTCGACGCCCGCCACCGGCTGTACACCGTGCTCGACGACTGGTCCGGCTGCCTGGTCGTGGTCAGCCACGACCGCGCGCTGCTCGACCGGATGGACCGCATCGCCGAACTCGACCGCGGCGAGATCCGGTTCCACGGCGGGAACTTCACGTCGTATGAAGAGGCTGTCCAAGCCGCGCGGGAGGTCGCCGAGAAGAACGTCCGCAACGCCGAACAGGAAGTCAAGCGCGAAAAGCGGGAGATGCAGCAAGCCCGCGAACGCGCCGCCCGCCGCGCGAGCACGGCGTCACGCAATCTCGGCAACGCCGGACTGCCCAAGATCTTCGCCGGCACCATGAAACGCAACGCCCAGGAATCAGCCGGCAAGGCGGACGGCACCCACGCCGCCCGCGTCGGCGCGGCCAAGGCCAAGCTCGACCAGGCCGAACGCGCGCGGCGCGACGAGCAGAAGATCAGCCTGGAGCTACCCCAGACCGCGGTCCCGGCAGGCCGCACGCTCTTCCTCGGCGAGGGCCTGCGGGCGCGCGGGCTGTTCCCGAACGGCGTCGACCTGGCGATCCGCGGGCCGGAGCGGATCGCGCTCACCGGCCCCAACGGCGCCGGGAAGTCCACACTGCTGCGGCTGATCCACGGCGACCTCGCCCCGGACGCCGGTTCGGTGTCGCGGGCGGACGGCCGGATCGCGTTCCTCTCCCAGCGGCTCGACCTCCTCGACGACGACCGCACGGTCGCCGAGAACCTGGCCGCGGCCGCCCCCGCGGTGCCGCCGGCGCAGCGGATGAACCTGCTGGCCCGCTTCCTGTTCCGCGGCTCACGGGTGCACCTGCCGGTCGGCGTCCTCTCGGGCGGCGAGCGGCTGCGTGCCACGCTGGCCTGCGTCCTGTTCGCCGAACCGGCCCCGCAGCTGCTGCTGCTCGACGAGCCGACGAACAACCTCGACCTGGTCAGCACGGGCCAGCTGGAGAGCGCCCTGACGGCGTTCCGCGGCGCGTTCGTCGTCGTGAGCCACGACGAACGGTTCCTCGACCGCATCGGGATCGACCGGTGGCTGCGACTGGAGAACGGCGACGTACACGGGTGACGTCGCCTGATCCCAAAGCCGTGAATGTCGCATTGAGGGACTCTGAGTCCCTCAATGCGACACTCACGGCTTACCCGCGGGCGACGTCGAGGATCGCCTGGGCGAACGGGCGCGGGGCTTCCTGCGGGACGTTGTGCCCGATGCCGTCGAGGATCCGGTGTTCGTACTTGCCCGTGTACTTCGCGCGGTAGGCCTGGCCGTCCTTGGCCGCGCCGTCGAAGTCGCTGGCGATCGTGATCGCCGGGACGGTGATCGCCGGGCCCGTCGCGAGTTTCCGTTCGTACGCCTCGTACTGCGGCTCGCCCGGCGCGAGGCTCAGGCGCCAGCGGTAGTTGTGGACGACGATGTCGACGTGGTCGGGGTTGTCGAACGCCGCCGCGCTGCGGTCGTAGGTCGCGTCGTCGAAGTGCCACGCCGGGGAGGCCGTCTTCCAGATCAGCTTGTTGAACTCGTGGCGGTTGGCCGCGTAGCCGGCGCGGCCGCGCTCGGTCGCGAAGTAGTACTGGTACCACCAGCCGAGTTCCGCCTGCGGGGACAGGGGTTTCTGGTTCGCCGCCAGGTTCGTGACGATGTACCCGCTCACCGCGACGACGGCCGCGCAGCGTTCCGGGAAGAGCGCCGCGATGATGTCGACCGTCCGCGCGCCCCAGTCGTAGCCGCCGAGGACGGCCTTGTCGATCTTGAGCGCGTCCATCAGCGCGACGACGTCGAGCGCGACCGCCGCCTGCTGCCCGTTGCGGACGGTCTGCGCCGACTTGAACGTCGTCGGGCCGTAGCCGCGCAGAAACGGGATGATCACCCGGTGGCCGGCCGCGGCCAGGATCGGCGCGACGTCGGCGTAGCTGTACGGGTCGTACGGCCAGCCGTGCAGCAGCACGACCGGCTGCCCGGTCGCCGGCCCGGATTCGTAGTACGCCATGTTCAGCACCCCGGCGTCGGCGTGCTTGACCTCACCGAGCGAGGTGTGCTCGCCGGAGCCGGCCCGCAGGTCGGGGGCCGGGGACGCCGAGGGGGCCGCGGCGGGGGCGGCGTTCGACGAGCAGGCCGCCAAGGAGGTCGCCGCCAGTCCGGCCGCGAACGCCTGCCCGAACCTTCTCCTGCTGATCATCGTGACTCCTGTGCGAAAGACCGTGGGACTTTCACGACGTTAGAGCCGGTCCGGTGACCTTCGCGCCCGTCAGGTGACGCAGCCGGTGTACGTCACCCTTCGAGGGTCTTCAGCGTCCCGGCGAGGTCGGCGCGGGAGCTCACGCCCAGCTTGGGGAAGATCCGGTGCAGGTGCGTGCCGACGGTCCGGTGCGAAAGGTACAGCCGCTGCCCGATCTCGCGGTTCGTCAGCCCGTCGGCGGCCAGCTGGGCGATGCTCAGCTCGTGCGGGGTCAGCTTCTCCCGCGCGTCCGGACCGCGGTTCGGGCTCGACTCGCCGGCGCCGCGCAGCTCGGCCCGCGCCCGCTCGGCCCAGGCCGTCATGCCCAGGGCGTCGAAGGTTTCGCGGGCGGTGCGCAGGTGCGTCCGGGACTCGACGACGCGCCGCTGCCGCCGCAGCCACTCGCCGAAGGCCAGGTGGACGCGGCCGCGTTCGGCGGGCCAGCCGGTCAGGTCGGCCCGCAGCGCTTCGGCGAACCGCTCGTCACACGGGTCGAGCACGGCTCGCGCGTACCGCAGCCCGAGGTGCAGGGCGGGCGACGGCGTGCGCTTCGCCAGTGGCTCCAGCTCGGCGAGGATGTCGCGCAGCGCGTCGGTCTGCCCGCAGCGCACCGCGGCCTCGGTGAGCTCGGCGACGCAGTAGGCGCGCAGGGCCAGCTGGTAGGCGGGGTCGGCCGGGTCGAGCAGGCGGCGCAGGTCGGCGAAGGCGTCGTCGAAGCGGCCTTCGCTCAGGTTGGCGAGCCCGCGGGTGAGCTGGACGGTGGCGAGCACCGGCCGGGCGCCCGCGGCGAGCCCGGCGCGTTCGGCCTCGGCGGCGAGGGACCTCGCCTGCTTGTGGTCGCCGCGCAGGGCGGCGATCTCGGCCTGGACGGCGGTGGCCAGGCCGTACATGAACGGCTGGCCGGTCTCCCGGGCGAACCGGGCGGCTTCGGCGGCGACCGGCACGGCCGCGGCGAGGTCGCCGAGCCGGACGCGGCTCCACGCCTGAACGGCCAGCGCCCGTGGCAGCAGCCCGAGCCGGCCCTGGGCCCGCAGCCCCGGCGCGGCGGCCGCGGAGAACCGCGCGGCGAGGTCGAAGGCGCCGACCTGCAGGGCGGCGCTGCCCAGGTACCGGTCGACTTCGGGGTCGGCGCCGGTCTCGCCGGCGAGCTTCTTGAGCCGGCGTAGGACGAGGTCGCCGCGCTCGAACGGCGCGACATAGGCGGTGACGGCCACGACGCGCGGATCGTCGTCGGCGACGGGCAGCCGGTCGGCGACGTCGAGCAGGGCTTTCCGGGCGGCACCGCCGGGCTCGGTCCAGAAGCACCGCATGGCGGCGCTCCAGAGGATCCGCAGGGCGGCGGCGGTTTCCCCCTCGGCGGCCACAGCCTCGGCGGTGACGGCGAGTTCGGCCACCCGGGCGGGATCTTCCCGGACACCGTCTTCGAACTCGCTGAGCAGCCGGCTCGCGGTGGCCCGGTGCTGCTTGCCGACGGGGTTGGCGGCGCGCACCAGGCGTTCGGCGGTCTCGCGCCGCCCGGACTCGACGGCCAGCTCGGCGGCCTTCAGAAGTCGCTCGGTCCGGTGGCCAGGCTGTTCGCTGAGCCGCGCGGCCTGTTCGAGAGCGGCGATGGCGGCCCCGGCCCCACCCCGGTACCGGGCCCGTTCGGCGGCGCGATCGAGTTCCCCGGCGACGATCTCATCGGGCCCGGCGGTCGCGGCGGCCTGGTGCCAGGCGCGCCGATCGGGCTGGTCGCGAAGGGCTTCGACGAGGGCGAGGTGGGCCCGCCGCCGCTCGGCGGGCGTGGCGGCGGCGGGGATGGCGGAGCGCATGAGGGGGTGCCGGAAGGTGACGGCACCGGCGGAGAGTTCGACCAGCCGAGCTTCGACGGCGGGGGTGAAGATTTCCGGCTCGACGGTGTCCGTCCGCAGAACCCAAGCCGTTGCCACCAACGTCTCCGCCAGCGCGGTCGTCTCGTTCAACGCCGCCACCAGCAGTGCCATCCGCGTCGCCGCCGGCAACCCCGTCACTCGGGCCGTGAAGGTGCGCTCCAGCCTTTCCGTCAGCGGCAGCACCGGGTCGAGCCCGTCGAAGTCCGCCAGCCCCAGCGGCAGCTCCGTCAACGCCAGCGGGTGCCCCGCCGCCTCGGTCAGCAGCCGGGTCCGGACCGCCGGGGCGAGGTGCGGCGCGACCGCGTCCAGCAGGTCCGCGGCCTCGTCCGCCCCCAGCCGGTCGAGCACCATCGGCGCCAGTCCCGCGTCCAGCAGCGGCGAAGGAGTTCCCTCGCGGAGCGTCGCCACCAGGACGATCGGCTCGGTCTCGATCCGCCGCGCCACGAACGCCAGGACGTCCGCGCTCTCGCGGTCGAGCCAGTGCACGTCCTCCGCCACCAGCAGCAGCGGCTTCGCGGCCGCCTCCTCGGCCAGCAACGTCAACGCCGCCAGGCCCACCAGGTATGCGCTGGGCTCGCCGACGTCTGCCAGCCCCAACGCCGTGCGCAGCGCGTCCCGCTGCGGCGCCGGCAGCTCCGCCACCCCCGCCCGGACGGGGTGGAGCAGCCGGTGCAGGCCGGCGTACGCGAGGTTCCGCTCGGCCTCGGCCCCGGCCGTCCGCAGCACGCGCAGCCCGGCGACCGACGCCGCGGCCGCGGTCTCGGCCACCAGCGCCGACTTCCCGATGCCGGCTTCGCCGCGCAGGACGACGCCGCTGCGGTCTTCGGGACCGTCGACGAGCTCGCCCAGCTCCTTCAGCTCGGCTTCCCGCCCGTGCAACGCCATGGAACCGACCTTACCCAACGCAGGTTTCCGCAGCTCACGGCCGAGTGACGTACATCGACAGCGTCACCCGACGGGCGCGGCCGCCGCACGCCGGCCGCCATGCTCGGCAGCGTCCTGTCCACACCGGACGAAAGCGACCAGAGGAACCGATGAGACGCATTCCCCGATTCTTGGCGGCCGCCGTGCCGCTCCTGCTGACCGGCCTGGTGCCGCTCGCACCGAGCGCCTCGGCTGCGACGCCGACGTGTGCCGCCGTCTCGGTGCCCGCCCCGGCCGGCGCGAAGATCGAGTCGGTCACGGCCGAACACAAAACCGCGTACTGCCAGCTCACCGTGACGCTGACGCACTCCGGCCAGGACCACGTCAAGGTCGCCGTGGCCCTGCCCGACACCGGCTGGACCGGGCGGCTCCAGGCTCTCGGCGGCAGCGCCTACGCCGCCGGCAACTTCGACGGGCTCGCCCAGGCCGTCAAAGACGGCTACACCGGCGTGACGACCGACGCGGGCGTGTCCCTCGACGGGCTCGACACGTCGTGGGCGCTGACCGCCGACGGTGACGTCGACCAGACGCTCCTGACCAACTTCGCCACCCGTTCGGTGCACGAAGAGGCCCTGATCGGCAAGGCCGTCACGCAGCGGTACTACCACCGCCCGGTGGCGTACTCGTACTGGACGGGCTGCTCGACCGGCGGCCGCCAGGGTTACTCCGAGGCCCAGCACTACCCGGACGACTTCGACGGCGTCCTGGCCAACGCCCCGGCCGTCGACTGGACGCAGTTCGCCGTCGCGACGCTGTGGCCGCAGATCGTCATGAACCAGAGCCACGACTTCCCCAGCACCTGCGTGCTTTCGGCGTTCCGGACGGCCGCGGTCCAGGCGTGCGACGCGCGTGACGGCGTCACCAACGGCATCGTCGACCGCCCGGACGAGTGCAGCTACGACCCGCGCAGCCTGGTCGGCACGAAGGTGGTCTGCGAGGGCCAGGAGTTCACCGTGACGGCGGCGGACGCCGAGGTCATGCGCAAGATCTGGGCCGGGCCGACCGACGAGCGCGGCCGCCGGCTGTGGGCCGGGCTCCCCAAGGGCGCGGACTTCACGTGGCTGGCCGGCACGACGCCCGGCCCCGACGGGACGCTGGTCGCGCCGGGCTTCCCGGTGGCCGTCAAGTGGGTGCAGTCGTTCCTGGAGAAGCAGGCCGGCTTCGACACGTCGAAGCTGACGTACGGCCAGTTCGCCGACCTGTTCCGCCAGTCGGTGCGGGAGTACGACGCCGTCATCGGCACGTCCGACCCGGACCTGTCGGCGTTCCGCCGCGCCGGCGGCAAGCTGATCACGTTCGTGGGCGCGAACGACCAGCTGATCCCGCCGGGCGGCACGCTGTCCTACCGCAAGCAGGTCGAGCGGACGATGGGTGGCGCGCAGCGGGTGAACGACTTCTACCGACTGTTCCCGGCGCCGGGCGTCGAGCACTGCTTCGGTGGCGGCGGCCCCGAGCCGACGAACGCGCTCGGGCAGCTGGTCGACTGGGTGGAGCGCGGCAAGGCCCCGGCCACGCTCACGGCGGCGTCCGCGGACGGCAAGACCCGGAACCTGTGCCCGCTCCCGTCGGTCTCGCGCTACACGGGCGGCGACCCGGCGACAGCGTCGAGCTACCGCTGCCGCTGACCCCAAGCGCCCCAATGTGGCGTTGGGGGGGGGGGGGGGACCCCCCCCCCCCCGGGGGGGGGGGGGGCCCAACCCACGCACCAAAGGGGGGGCGCAGAAAA
>NZ_JBFBBQ010000121.1:0-23849 GCF_040682775.1 Amycolatopsis sp. NPDC051106
GCCGAGCCGATGAGCTCGGCGCGCTACTGGTGCGCAAGGGGGCGAGTGTCCGCTACGGCCCGGCGATCCGGATCGTGCCGCTGACCGACGACAGGGAGCTGCACCGGGCGACGGCGTCGTTCCTCGAGTCCCATGTGGACGCCGTGGTGGCGACGACGGGCATCGGTTTCCGCGGCTGGCTCGAAGCGGCCGAGGGCTGGGGTCTGGGTGACGCGCTGCTGTCGCGCCTGTCGTCGTCTTCCCTGCTCGCGCGCGGCCCGAAGGTGACCGGCGCGATCCGGGCGGCGGGGCTTTCGGAGGCGTACTCGCCCGCGTCCGAGAGCAACGCGGAGCTGTTGCAGCACCTGCTTTCCACGGACGTCTCGGGCAAGCGGATCGCGGTGCAGCTGCACGGCGAGCCGCTGCCGTACTTCGTGGACGCGCTGCGCGCGGCCGGGGCGGAGGTCATCGAGGTCTCGGTGTACCGCTGGGTCGGCCCGGCGGACCCCGGCCCGGTGGACCGGCTGCTCGACGGGGTGCTGGACGGGTCGATCCACGCGCTGCCGTTCACGAGCGCGCCGGCAGTGGCTTCGCTGGTGGCGCTGGCCCGCCGCACGGGCCGGCTGCCGGGGTTGATCTCGGCGCTGTCGGGCCCGGTCGTCGCGGCGTGCGTCGGGCCGATCACGGCGGGTCCGCTGGCGGCTCTCGGCGTACCGACGGTGCAGCCGCACCGGGCCCGGATCGGAGCGCTGGCCCGGACGGTGTCGGAGACGTTGCTGGCGCGGTCGCCGCGGTTCTCGGCGGGAGGGTTGTCGATCGAGCTGCGCGGCCAGTCGGCGGTGGTGGACGGCGAATGGCGTGAGGTGGCACCGGCGCCGATGGCGTTGCTGCGGGCGCTGGCGGCTTCCCCGGGTCGGGTGGTGTCTCGGCGCGAGCTGATTTCGGCGTTGCCGGGCGGCGGCGAGGAGCACGCGGTGGAGACGGCGATCGGCCGGCTGCGGACTTCCCTGGGCGGCGGGAAGGTGGTGCAGACGGTGGTGAAGCGCGGCTACCGGCTGGCGGTGGACGCCTGAAGCCGGCGCCTTCGGTTACCTGTTGCCGGTGGCGGCCGATGCAGTGAATGACTCATTCCTTGCGCCGGACGCCAGGAATGAGTCATTCACTGCGTTCGAACCGAGCCGCCGATGGACGCCTGAGTTGTGCACAGGCCTCGGCGGATGTGGACAACTTCGCGCCTCGGCCCGGTTCGCGCGTTTTTTGTCCGGCCGCGGCGATACGCTGGACAAGGGCACGCCCCCCAGGGAGGGCGGGGTCCGGGCCGGGCTGGGCAAGGCGCCTCAGCCGACCCAGGTGACCACGTGCTTCTCGAATCCCCGCGCCGCCGCCACCCGCGCCGCCTCGGCCTCGGCCTCCTCGCGGATCCCCGGGCGCAGCGGGTCGAACGCCGTCACCGTGAATGCCAGCTTCGCGCCGCTGCCCTTGGTGCGCCACGTGCCCGCGATGTCGCCGTCCGCCAGCAGGACACCCGGGTTGCCCAGCATCTTCCAGACTTCTTTACGCCGCAATGGATCCGGGACCAGCAGCGCCTTGTCGCGCGCCTGGATGAACGGGTCCAGCGGTGGCAGCAACCGCACGGCGTCCGGCTCCGGCGGGTTCTCCAGAGCCGCCAGCCGGTCGGCGGGCAGGTACCGCGTCTTCCCCTCCACCTTCACCGACGCCAGGTCCGCCGGCCACGTCTTGTCCACGACCGCCCGCGCCGTCCCGACGAACTCCGCCGCCTCACCCGGCGAGGCCGGGCCGTTGAGCCGCAGGTACGACTCGACCACCGCGGTCGCCGCGGCGACGTCCGGGGTCTTGCGCATCCGGCCGCGCCCTTCGAGGGGCGCCAGGGTCGCCGGCGTCGCGCCGGCGACCAGGCGGACGCCCGCGTGCGGCGCCGCGATGCGCATCAGCTGCTCCTGGATGTGCGTCGCGTTGCAGCCGCGGCACCAGCGGGAGAACTCCGGCGGCAGCTTCTTCGTCACGGCCGCCGAGGCCGCCCCCTTCGTCATCGGTTCCTTGACCACCGCACGGAGGGCGGCAGCCGCCGTGAAGACCACTTCGGCCGCCGCGAGCCCGGTCGCCGCCAGCTCCTTGCGCTGCCACAGCATCCGGGCCAGCGCGTCCGCGTCGTCCAGGGGCACCAGCGCGCGCGTCACCTCGGCGAGGTCCAGGTGGTAGTGCGGCGCGCCCCGCAACGTCCACGCGAGCACGAGCCGCGGGTCGTCCACCGGGGACACGGGTTCGCCGAGCCGGGCCACGAGGGCGAGCAGCGCGGTGTCGCGCATGCTGTCCTGCAGCCCGGCCCGCACGACCGCGAGGTCGGTGACGTCCCGCGCGGTGCGGTGCAGCCCGTGCTCGGCGATGCGGTAGGCGAGTACCTGACGACGGTCCACGTGCGACTCCTAGAACGTGTACTCGAAGGTGTACCCCATCTTCTCCTCACCCATCGTGCCGCCGACGGTGCCGCTCCCGGTGAGTCCGGCCAGCTCGCCGGTGCCGGAGCCCGGCACGACGCTGAACGTCGACGCGATGCCCTGCGCGTCGAACGTGAACTCGTGCTTCACGACGAACGTCCCTGCGCGGCCGTCGACCTTGCCTTCGAAGCGCTCGAAGCTCGGCGACGTCGTCGTGCCGCTCTCGTAGCCTTCGCCCGCGTAGTACAGCAGGAGATCGCAGATCGATTCACCCTCGATGACGCCGTCGTAGGCCATCGCGGCGTGCGCGTAGGCGACTCGCGGACCGCCTTCGGCCCCGCTGACGATGTTCTCTTCCCAGTTCTTCATGGTGAATGCGTTCATGGGGACCACCCTGCCGGGCATACCTGTCAGCTTGTGTCAGGTATTTCTGCGAGAATCGGAGTCATGCGCGCCAGCCGCCTCCTGTCCGTCCTGCTCCTGCTGCAGAACCGCGGCCGGATGACGGCGGAGGAGCTGGCCGAGGAGCTCGAGGTCTCGGTGCGGACGGTCTACCGGGACATCGACGCGCTGTCGGCGTCCGGCGTCCCGGTGTACGCCGACCGGGGCCGGACCGGCGGCTATCGCCTGGTCGACGGCTACCGCACCCGCCTCACCGGGATGACCGAAGAGGAGGCGCAGTCGCTGTCGCTGGCCGGGCTGCCGGTGGCGGCGGCCGAGCTGGGCCTCGGCACCGTCCTCGCCGCCGCCCAGCTCAAGCTGTACGCCGCGCTGCCGCGGGAGCTGCGCGACCGCGCCGGACGCGTCGCCGAGCGGTTCTACCTGGACGTCCCCGGCTGGCACCGGGGCATCGAAAGCCTGCCTGCGCTGTCGGCGATCGCCGACGCCGTGTGGTCGTCGCACCGGATCCGGATCCGCTACGAGCGGTGGGGGCAGCGTGTCGTCGAGCGGGACGTCGAGCCGCTGGGCCTGATCCTCAAGGCGGGCAACTGGTACCTCGCCGGCCGCTGCGAGGGCACCGACCGCACCTACCGGATCTCGCGGGTGCTGGAGCTGACGGACCTCGGCGAGGAGTTCGAGCGGCCCGCCGGGTTCGACCTCGCGGCGTACTGGCAGGAGTGGTCCGAGCAGTTCGAACGCCGGATGTTCCCGCGCGTCGCCGTGGTGCGGTTGTCGCCGCGGGCGCAGGCTCTCGTACCGTTCTACGCGGGATCCGTCGGCGCCCGCGCGCTGCGTTCGGCGACCGGCGAACCCGACGCGGACGGCTGGCTCACCGTGGAGCTGCCGGTGGAGCCGGGCGAACCGGCCATCGGCGAGCTGTTGCGGTTCGGGCCGCACCTGGAGGTCCTCGAACCGGCGGACCTGCGGGCCGAGCTGGCCGAAGCGATCGAGCGGATGGGTGCGATCTATGGGTGAGCTGAGCGGGATCGCGATCGGGGTGACGGCCGAACGCCGGGCCGAGGAGTTCATCGGCGCCCTCGAACGCCACGACGCCGACGTCCGCCACGCGCCGACGATCACCATCGTGCCCCTGGACGCCGACCCCGAGCTGCACGCGGCGACTCTGAAGACGGTGATGTCCCCGGTCGACATCACGGTCGTGACGACGGGCGCGGGCTTCCGCGGCTGGCTCGACGCGGCCGAAGGGTGGGGCCTCCGGCAGCCGCTGCTCGACCGCCTGCGGGAGTCACGGATCTACGCGCGCGGCCCCAAGGCGGTGGGCGCGGTCCGGGGGGCAGGCCTGCGGGAGACGTTCTCGGCCGAATCGGAGTCCAACGCCGAGCTCTTCGAGGCCGTCGCGGCGGCAGGTGTGCTCGGGCAGCGGGTGGCCGTCCAGCTGCACGGCACGCCCGCGCCGGAGTTCACGGCGCCGCTGGTGGAGGCGGGCGCCTGGCTGGTGGAGGTGCAGCCGTACCGCTGGTACTCGCCGCCGGACGTCACCCCGGTGCACGACCTGATCGACGCGGCCGTGGCCGGTGAGCTGGGCGCGCTGGCGTTCACCAGCGCCCCGGCGGCGGCGAACTTCCTGACGCTGGCCCGCGACTACGGCCGGTACGACGAGCTGCTGACGGCGTTGCGCGGCCCGCTGGTCGTGGCGTGCGTGGGCCCGGTGACGGCGGCGCCGCTGGAAGAGATGGGCGTCGAGACGCTGCAGCCGGAGCGGCAGCGCCTGGGCGCCCTGGTGAAACTGCTGGTCACGACGCTCGGGACGTAGCTGTCAAGCTCAGTCTTCGTCGGCCGGGACTTCGCCTGCTTCGGCCGCGCGGACCGCTTCCCGGCTCGCCGCCTCCTCGCTGATGCCCGCGCGCCAGTAGCCGGTGAAGCAGATCCGCCGCTTGTCGACCTCGCGCTCCCGCACCAGGTGCCGCCGCACCAGCTTCACGACACCCGCTTCGCCCGACACCCACGCGTACGGCGCTCCGCCGGGGAAAGCCGCCGTGCGCACCGCGTCCAGCAATGCCTCTCCCCGCGAGCGCGACCCGCGAAGCAGCCAGTGGACTTCGACCGCTCCGCGCGTCTCGAACGTCTGGCGCTCTTCGCGCTCCGACACCTCGATGTATGCCGAAACGCGCGTGCCGGCCGGCAGCCCTTCGATGATCGCGCCGATCGCGGGCAACGCCGTTTCGTCGCCGACCAGCAGCTGCCAGTCGGTGCCGGCGGGCACGTCGTACAGGCCGTGCGGGCCGAGGAACGCCACGCGGTCACCCGGTGTCACCCGCGACGCCCACGCCGAAGCCGGCCCGGTGTCGCCGTGCAGCACGAAGTCGACGTCGATCTCCGCCGACGCCGGGCGGTGCGCCCGCACCGTGTACGTGCGCATCGGCGGCCGGACGTCGTCGGGCATCGCCAGGTACGTGCGGTACCACGACATGACGTCGGAGCCGGTCTCCGGCAACACGGGCGCTTCCTGGCCGGGCTGCGGGAAGAAGACCTTGACGTACTGGTCGGGCGCCCCGGCCGGGACTTCGCGGAAGCTGGCCGCTTCGAAGGTCACGCGCACCATGTGCGGCGTGATCGGCCGGACCACGGTCACCTGGGCCCGGTGGTACGTCAGGGCCGGTCGCTCCACCTGCGTCGTCATTAGGAGAGGCTAACCTAAGGATTAAGGTTCAGAACAGTCCCCTCCTCACCGGGATCTTCGTCACCGTCGGGCTTCCAGCGGTACTTCCGCAGGTCGACGCGCTGGCCGTCGGCCAGCGCACCTTCCGCGCGCAGCCGCTCCAGCTGGTCGTGCACCAGGTGCGGCGCCGGCGTCCCGTTCGCGCGCAGAATCCGGTGCCACGGCAGGTCGTGCCCGTCCTCGGCCAGGATGGCGCCGACCATCCGCGGCGAGGGCGCGCCGGCGAGCGCCGCGATGTCGCCGTACGTGGCCACCGTGCCGGCCGGCACCGACTCGATGATCTCCCGCACGCGCTCGTGCAGAACGTCGTCCATGCCACCACTCTGCCGCACGGGTACGACACTTTCGGTGTCCGCCCGCCGCACGCTCAGGCGCCTTCACCGAACGCGCCGCCGTTAAGGTGTGCCGGTGCCACGCCGGTTACTCCGGTCGTGGTTCCATCGCTGGGTGAACGCGAGGCGAACGGCGCAGGCGGACGCGCGGCTGGTCCGCACGCCGGTCGCCGACGCACCCACGTTCACCTGGGACGAAGGCGCCCGGCGGGTGCTCTCCGCACCCGGGGGTTTCCGCCGCGTGCTCGGCGGTCCCGGCACCGGCAAGACGGCGCTGCTCGCGTCGGCCGCCACCCGCCGCATCGCCGAGGGCGCCGACCCGGAGAGCGTGCTGGTGCTCACGACGTCGCGCAAGGCCGCCGACGCCCTGCGCGCCGACATCACGCGCCGGCTCACCTTCGACCCCGACCAGGCGCGGCCGCTGCCCCGGACCGTCCGCGAACCCCTCGTCCGCACGGTCCACTCGTACGCCTACTCGCTGCTGCGGCTGGAAGCGATGGCCGAGGAGCTCCCGGCGCCGCGCCTGCTCGCCGGCGCCGAGCAGGACGTCGTCGTCCGCGAGCTGCTGGCCGGCGACCTCGACGAGGGGGCCGGGTACTGGCCCGAGCAGCTGCGGCCGGCGCTGATGGTCCCCGGGTTCGCCGAGGAGCTGCGCGACCTGCTGATGCGCGCCGCCGAGCGCGGGCTCGGCCCGGAGGACCTCGCCGAGCTGGGCCGCCGCCGGGGCCGCGAGGAGTGGATCGCCGCCGGGCAGTTCTGGGCGCAGTACGAAGAAGTCACGCAGCTGCAGGGCGCGGGCGGCAACGCACTCGGCGTGGCGAGCGCCCCCGCGCTGGACGCCGCCGAGCTGGTCACCTCCGCGCTGCTCGCCCTGGAGGACGACGACGAGCTGCGCGACCGCGAGCGCACCCGCGTGCGGCACCTCTTCGTCGACGACGCCCACCACCTCGACCCGCTGCAGACCAGCCTGGTCCGGATGATCGGGCACAGCGCGGCCGAGTTCATCGTCGCGGGCGACCCCGACCAGAACGTGTTCTCCTTCCGCGGCGCCGACGCGAGCCTGTTCGCCGATGCCGACCCGGACGGCAGCCGGACCGTCACGCTCACGACGTCGCACCGGCTCGCCCCGGCCGTCCGCCTGGCGGTCGCGAAGATCGGCGCGACGCTGCCCGGCGCATCGCAGCACCGCAAGATCGTGCCGCCCGCGGGGGCTTCCGGGGGGAACGTGCGGGTCCGCGTGATGCCGACACCCGCCGCCGAGGCGAGCTGGATCGCCGACCAGCTCCGCCGCGCGCACCTCATCGACGGCGTGCCGTGGTCGGAGATCGCGGTACTCGTCCGATCGCCCGCGCGGACTTTCCTGGTGCTGCAACGCGCTTTGCGCGCGGCCGGCGTCCCGATTGGATCGGCGACCGAGGAACTGCCGCTGGCTCGGCAGCCCGCGGTGCGGCCGCTGCTGGCCGTGCTGAAGCTCGCGCCGTCGCCGGAGCTGCTCGACATCGACCTCGCCGAGATGCTGCTGTCGTCGTCGCTCGGCGGCGCGGACCCGTTGGCGCTGCGGCGGTTGCGCCGCGGTCTGCGCCGGCTCGAGCTGGCCGGCGGCGGGCAGCGCTCGAGCGACGAACTGCTCGTGGAAGCGTTGCGCGGCGGGGACATCCTCGTCGGGCTCGCCGATGCGGAGGCCGAACCGGTGCGGCGCGTCGGCGCGTTGCTGCGCGTCACGCACCAGGCCGTGGCCCGCGGCGACGGCGTCGAGCAGGTCGTGTGGCAGCTCTGGCAGGAGAGCGGTCTTCAGGAGAAGCTGCTGAAGCAGGTCGAACGCGGTGGATCGCTGGGCGCGCAGGCCGACCGCGACCTCGACGCCGTCGTCGCGCTGTTCGACGCGGCCGGCCGGTACGTCGACCGGCTGCCCCGCGCGAGTGTCGCGTCCTTCGCGGATTACCTGGGTGCGCAACAGATCGCGGGGGACACGCTCGCGCCGGCCGCGGTCCCGTCCGACGGGGTCTCGCTGCTCACCGCGCACGCCGCCGCCGGTCGCGAGTGGACGGTCGTGGCCGTCGCCGGCGTCCAGGAAGGCGCGTGGCCGGACCTGCGGCTGCGCGGATCCGTGCTGGGCGTGGAACGGCTGAAGGACCTGATGTCCGGAGTGGACGATGACGCCGTCTCCCAGACCGCGCCGATCCTCGCCGAGGAACGGCGCCTGTTCTACCTCGCGATGAGCCGGGCGAAGCAGACGCTGCTGGTCACCGCGGTGTCCGGAGAGGACGAACAGCCGTCGCGGTTCCTCGACGACCTTGAGGAGAACGGCGCGGACGACGGCGGTCTCGACTCGCGGATGAAGCCGCCCGGCCGCTCGCTGGTGCTGGCCGAGCTCGTGGGGGAGCTGCGGGAAGTCGTCTGCGACGACAAAGCCGAGCCGGCGCGCCGGCGTCGGGCCGCGAAGCAGCTCGCGCGGCTGGCCGAGGCGAAGGTGCCGGGCGCGCACCCGTCCACTTGGTACGGCCTGCTGCCGGCGTCCACCGACGAGCCGGTGCACCGCCCGGGTGACCTGATCCGGATCTCACCGTCCACGGTGGAAATCCTGACGAAGTGCCCGCTGCGCTGGATGATCGAGCGCCACGGCGGCAGCGACCCGGCGCAGCTGGCCGCGGTGACGGGGACCTTGGTGCACGGGCTGGCGGAGTCCGTCGCGTCCGGCAAGACGGACGCGGAGCTGCAGGCCGCGCTGGACGAGGCCTGGGTGCGCGTCGACGCGGGTGCGCCGTGGTTCTCCCGGCGCGAGCGGCGGCGGGTCGAGCAGATGCTGCAGAACTTCGTCACGTGGCTGGAGCGCAGCCGGGCGGAGCTCAAGGCGGCGGGCGTCGAGCAGGACATCGAGGTCGAGCTCCCGGCGGGCGGCGCCGACGAAGTCCGGGTGCTGCTGCGCGGGCGGGTCGACCGGGTCGAGCTGGATGCCGAGGGCCGCCCGGTGATCGTCGACATCAAGACGGGCAAGGTCCCGGTGTCGGGGGCGGACGCGGAGGCGCACCCGCAGCTGGCGGCGTACCAGCTGGCGGTGCTGCTGGGCGCGATCAAGGGCAGCAACGAGCCCGGCGGCGCGCGGCTGGTGTACGTCGCGAAGGCGAACAACAAGACGGGGTCGACGGAGCGGTCGCAGCCCCCGCTCGACGAGGTGGGCGGCAAGCAGTGGCTGGAGCTGGTCCGCGACGCGGCGGCGTCGGCGGCGGGGCCGGACTACCAGGCACAGGAGAACCCGGACTGCGACCGCTGTCCCGCGCGCGGGTGCTGCCCGCTGCGCCCCGAGGGCAGGCAGGTGCCCGGCCCGTGACCGACTCGACCACCGCCGCACTTTCACGTGAAAGTGCCGCGCCCGGGTTTCGCGAGGGGGGCACGTGAGTCCGCTCGTCGTCGCCAATCCCGTCGAGCCCGCCGAGCTCGCCGATGCGCTCGGCCTGCACCGGCCGACTCCCGAGCAGGCCACCGTCATCGCCGCGCCGGTCGAACCCTCCCTCGTCGTCGCCGGGGCGGGGGCCGGGAAGACCGAAACCATGGCCGCGCGCGTCGTCTGGCTCGTCGCCAACGGGATCGTCAGTCCCGACCGCGTTCTCGGCCTCACCTTCACCCGCAAGGCCGCGCGCCAGCTCGGGGAACGCGTGCGCGCGCGGCTGCGGCGCCTGGCCGGGTCCGGGCTGCTCGACCGGCTCGACCCTTCCGGCGGCCTGCGGTCCACTGTGGTCGCCGGCGAGCCGACCGTCCTCACCTACCACGCCTACGCCGGGCGCCTGCTCTCCGAACACGGCCTGCGCCTGCCCGTCCAGCCCGGTGTCCGGCTGCTGTCGGAAACGTCGTCGTGGCAGATCGCCCACCGCGTCGTGTCCACTTGGGACAACGAGCTGGACACCGACCGCGTGCCGCCGACCGTCACCGCGGACGTCCTGCAGCTCGCCGGCGAGCTGGGCGAGCACCTCGTCTCCACCGAGGAGCTCGCCGACTACACGACGTGGATGTGCCGCGTCATCGAGAACGCGCCGCGCGCCAAGGGGCAGCGGGCGGCGCTGCCGCAGAAGCTCACGGAAATCATGGCGGCGCAGCACTTCCGGCTCGCGCTGCTGCCGCTGGTCGAGGAGTACCACCGGCGCAAGCGCAACGAAGGCGCGCTCGACTTCGCCGACCAGATGTCGCTGGCCGCCCAGCTGGCGAGCAACTACCCGTCGGTCGTGCGTGGCGAGCGTGAGCGCTTCGGTGCCGTGCTGCTCGACGAGTACCAGGACACCGGGCACGCCCAGCGCGTCCTGCTGCGGGCGCTGTTCGGCGGCGTCGAGAACCAGCCGATGCCGGTCACCGCGGTCGGCGACCCGGCCCAGGCGATCTACGGCTGGCGTGGCGCCAGCGCGGCCAACCTGCCCCGCTTCACCACGGACTTCCCGCGCCACGACGGCGAACGGCTCGTCCCGGCGCACGACTTCGGCCTGCTGACGAGCTTCCGCAACCCGCCGGAGATCCTCGACCTCGCCAACGCCATCGCCGAACCACTGCGGGCGCGCGGCCTCGGCGTCGAACGGCTCCGGGCGCGCGAAGGCGCCGGGCCCGCGGACATCGCCTGCGCGCTGCTGCCGGACATCCGCGCCGAACGCGACTGGGTGGCCGACGCCCTCGCCCGGCGCTGGCACGCGAAACAGGAGGAGACCGGCAAACCGCCGACCGCCGCGGTGCTCGTGCGGCGCCGCGCCGACATGGCGCCGATCGCCGCCGAACTGCGGGCGCGCGGCCTGCCCGTCGAGGTCGTCGGGCTCGGCGGGCTGCTCGACGAGCCCGAGGTCGCGGACCTCGTTTCGACGCTCAAGGTGCTCGCCGATCCGTTGTCGGGCAGCGCGGCGGCCCGGCTGCTGACCGGCGCGCGCTGGCGGCTCGCGGCCGCCGACGTCGCCGCCCTGTGGCGGCGCGCGGGGGAGCTGTCGAGCCCGGAAAAGCCGGACACGCCCGAACTGGTCGTCGAACGCGTCGAGCAGGCCGGGCTGATCGACGCCATCGACGAGCCCGGCTCGCCGGAGCGGTATTCCGAAGAGGGCTACAAGCGCATCCGCCGGGTCGGCTGGGAGCTGTCGGCGTTGCGGCGGCGGCTCGACCAGTCGCTGCCGGAGCTGGTCGCCGACGTCGAACGCACGATGCTGCTGGACGTGGAATCATTGGCGCGCCCGGGATCCGCCGGGCGCGCGCACCTGGACGCGTTCGCCGAAGTCGTCGCCGACTACGCCGAGACGGCCCCGACGGCTACCCTGTTGTCCTTTGTGGACTACCTGAACACCGCCGCACACGCCGAAGACGGGCTCACGCCCGGCGAGGTCGAGGTCGTGCCGGACCGCGTGCAGGTGCTCACCGTGCACTCGGCGAAGGGTCTCGAGTGGGAGGTCGTCGCCGTCCCGCACCTGGTGCAGGGCGTCTTCCCGGGCCGGCGGCGGTCGTCGTCGTGGCTGCGGACCGCGACGTCGCTGCCCGCCGCGTTGCGCGGTGACTCGCAGGACCTGCCGGAACTGCGGATCGCCGACGGCTACGACCGCAAGGAAGTCCAAGAAGGACTGGAGCTGCACGAGGCCGGGTTCGTCGAGCGGGAGCAGTCGGAGGAACGGCGGCTCTGCTACGTCGCGCTGACGCGGTCCGAGCACGCGCTGATCGTGTCCGGGCACTGGTGGAACGAGAGCAGCAGCCGGTTCAAGGGGCCGTCGGAGTTCCTGACGGAGATCGGCGACGTCCTGCGCGAAACCGGCGTCGGGCAGCTCGCCGAGTGGGCGCCGGAGCCGGCCGCGGAGGACGAGAACCCGCTGGTGTCGGACACGCGGACGGCGCGCTGGCCCGTCGATCCCCTGGCCGACCGCCGCACCGGCGTGCAGACCGGGGTGGAGCTGATGTCCGAGGCACTGTCCTCTTCGGAGTCCTCTTCGGACGATGGTGAGTCCGAAGAGGACGACCCGGACGGCTGGCTGACCGACACCGACGTCCTGCTGGCGGAGTGGGCGCGCAAGGACGACCGCGTCCGGCGGGTCCCGCTGCCGTCGAAGCTTTCGGTGAGCCAGCTGGTCGCCCTCGCCGACGACGCCGACCGGCTCGCGACGGACCTCGGCCGCCCGCTCCCGATGGAGCCCAACAGCTTCGCCCGCCGCGGCACGGAGTTCCACGGCTGGCTGGAACGCCGGTTCGCGGGCGACCAGCTCATCGAGATCGACGACCTCCCGGGCGCGGCCGACTTCGGCGAGGCGCCCGACTCGGACTTCGAAGAGCTGCGGGAGGCGTTCGAGGCGAGCGAGTGGGCCACCCGGGTCCCGCACGCAGTGGAGGTCACCTTCTCGTCCGACGTCGAGGGCATCACCCTGCGCGGCCGCATGGACGCGGTCTTCCGGCATCCCGACGGCTACTGGGAAGTGGTCGACTGGAAGACGGGCTCGGTCCCGCCGGAGTCCCGGCTGCCGGTGCTGGCCGTCCAGCTCGCGGCGTACCGGATGGCGTGGGCGGCGCTGAAGAACGTCCCGGTGGAGCAGGTCCGCGCGGCGTTCCACTACGTCCGCGCGAACCGCACGATCCGCCCGGCCGACGTCCTGGACCCGGAAGGCCTCCGGCAGCTCCTCCGAGACATCCCCGAGGCGTGACCAGAAGGCCGACACGCGTGATGGGGGAGTCGACACGCGTGATTGGAGCGACGACACGGCGAGCGTTTCGAGTCGGCGCCGTGTCGACTCTCTGATCACGCGAGTCGACCCTTCAATCACGCGTGTCGACCGCCTGATCACGGCCTGCCTGCGGTGGGGGACCCGCCTAAAGGTTCAGCGGGTAGAACTCGAGGCTTTCGGCGGTCAGGTGCAGCCAAGCGCCGGGCCGGACTTCCGGTGCGGGCGCGTGGATCTCGGCCAGCACCACACTGTCGCCGAGTCGGAGAGTGGCGATCCGGTCGCCGGAGTCGTACGCGGCCACTTGGGCCGTGACGGCGACCTGGTTTCCGGTGCCGTGAACTTCGGGCACACCTGCCGGGATCACCGCCTGGATCCGGACCGCTGCCGGGAACTCGAGCTCCACGTGGCACCAGCCGGTCCGCGGCGGCTCGGTGCCTCGCCAGGTCGCGTTCGCGGTGCCGAGCGGCGAAGCGAAGCGAATCAGGCCGTCGTCGAGCACCTCGGTGATTTCGGCTCGCACGAGGTCAGGCGCGGTCGCGGACTTCCAGGGCCCACGTGATCAGGGGCCACTGCAGCGGGAGGCGTCCCCAGGCGATCGCGCGCTGCGGGAGCGGAGCGGAAGAAGCGTCCACCGCCATCTTCACGTTCCCCGGGAAGACTCCCAAGAACATCAGCGCCGCCGCCAGACCGCCCAGCCGGCGGGTCCGCGGGACCGCCAGCGCGACCCCCACCGCCAGCTCGGCGACGCCCGATCCGTACGTCCACGCCCGCCGGGATCCCGGCAGCGAAGCGGGGATCAGCCCGTCGAACGGCTTCGGCACGGCGAGGTGCAGGACGCCCATCGTGCCCAGCACGCCGGCCAGGAGGTGCGCGGGCCGTTGTGAGGTAGCCATGGCCTTCATCGTTCCACGCGGCGGCCCGCCACCCGGTTCGGCTATCCTCCGGGCGTGAGTGACGCTCGACACCTGCCGCTGGGAGCCGGTGCATGAAGGCCCTGAGGCGGTTGCCGCTCGGCAGTCTCACCGATCGGCCGGACCACGAGCTCGTCGGCGTCCTGCGGATGCCCGAGCTGACGGTCAGTCCCCTCCGCTCCATCCTGAAGCGGGTCGTCGGCGCGACCCTCGCGCTGTTGCTGACGGTGATCATCGTCTACGTCGACCGCGACGGCTACCGCGACTCGAACGGTGACGGCCTGTCCCTGCTGGACAGCCTGTACTACGCCACCGTCTCGCTCTCGACCACCGGCTACGGCGACATCGCGCCGGCCACCTCGTCCGCCCGGCTGGTGAACGTTCTGGTGATCACCCCGCTGCGGGTGCTCTTCCTCATCGTCCTGGTCGGGACCACCCTGGAAGTGCTCACCGAGCGCTCCCGGCAGGCGTTCAAGATCCAGAAGTGGAGGACGAAGGTGCGCGACCACACGGTCGTCGTCGGGTTCGGCACCAAGGGCCGGTCCGCCGTCAACGCGCTGCTCGGTGACGAGAACATCGCCCCGGGGCAGATCGTCGTCGTCGACACCGACCAGCAGGCCCTCGACGCGGCGAGCGCGCTCGGCCTCGTCGCCGTGCACGGCTCGGCCACCCGCTCCGACGTCCTGCGCGTCGCCGCGGTGCAGCACGCGCGCGCGGTCGTCGTCGCCCCGAACCGCGACGACACGGCGGTGCTCGTCACGCTCACCGCCCGCGAGCTGGCGCCCAAGGCGCACATCGTGGCGTCGGTGCGGGAGGCGGAAAACGTCCACCTGCTCAAGCAGTCCGGGGCGGACCAGGTCGTCGTCTCCAGCGAGACGGCCGGGCGGCTGCTCGGCATGGCGACGTCGACACCGCTCGTCGTGGACATCATGGAGGACCTGCTGACGCCCGAATCGGGCCTGGCGATCGCCGAGCGCCCGGTCGAGCCGGCGGAGGAGGGCGGGTCGCCGCGGCACCTGTCCGACCTCGTCCTCGGCCTGGTCCGCGACGGCGTCCTCTACCG
The DNA here is from genome assembly GCF_040682775.1 of Amycolatopsis sp. NPDC051106. Classification (NCBI taxonomy): domain Bacteria; kingdom Bacillati; phylum Actinomycetota; class Actinomycetes; order Pseudonocardiales; family Pseudonocardiaceae; genus Amycolatopsis; species Amycolatopsis sp. NPDC051106. The sequence continues at coordinate 14,525 of NZ_JBFBBQ010000121.1, forward strand.
CATCGACGCCCCGCAGGCCGACGCCATCGAACCGGGCGACAAGCTGCTCTACGTCAAGAAGGTCACGCAGACGGAGAAGATCGAGCGGTAGGTCCACTTTCGCCGGTGACCGGAACCAGGGCGCCTGGGTTTTGCCCGCCGGATCTGGAACCATGGCGAAGTGCCCCCGCGATCACTCGATCTCAAGTGGCCCACGGTGGCGATCCCCGCCGCGGCGGGCGTGCTCGTGGTGCTGCTCGCCTGGCTCGCCGGCCCGGGGCTGCTGGGCATCTCCAACGACGACCTCGGCGCCCCGGTGACGGCCGAGGTCACCAAGCCCGCGCCGTGCGACCGCCCGGACGCCGTCGAGACCGTGAAGTTCACCATCGCGGGCAAGACCCACCAGGGCACGCTGAACGGCTGCGGACACGGCCAAGGCGAGCGCGTCGACGTCGGCGTGCCGGAAGTGCTGCCGGACCAGGGGACGGTCACCGTCCGCGTGGCGGACACGTCGGCGGGCGCCTCGGACGCCCGGCGCCCGATCGGGATGGCCCTGCTGGTGTTCGCGTGCTTCTCCGGCGGGATGTTCGTCTACCTCTGGCTGAGCATCCCGCTGCGGCCGAAACCGGCGGCGAAGGTCAGCTGACCTCGGACGACGGCGCCGCGAAGGTGTTGCAGTCGGCGATCCGGTTGCTCGTCGCGCCCGCCCGCCACCAGGACGCGTAGTGCGCGTTCGTCCCGTGGTCGTGGCTGCGGGACGTGTTGTCGCCGCGGGTTTCCTGGTCGTTCCACGCCTTGTTGTACATGTCGCGGCTGATCGTGCCGCCCTGGTCGACGTGCGCGCCGAGGAACATGCCCGAGAAGCACTGGGCCTGCAGTTCCTTGCGCCGCGACATCTCGAGCCCGGCCGGGCTGTTCTGGCCGGCCTCGTAGATCTTCTGCCAGGCCGCGTCCATCAGGCCGGCGACCTCTTGGACATGGTGGCCGTACTCGTGGGCGAAGAGGGCCAGGTAGACGCCGGGGTTGTTGCCGTACTGGTCGGTCTGCAGCCCGCGGAACGGGACGTACAGGTTGTTTTCGCAGTAGTACGCGGCGGTCGCGATGCCGACCTGGATGGTGCCGCACTCCGTCTCGAAGCTCGCGCCGGTCGGGAAGTGCAGCGCCGGCGGCGTGAACGGCAGGCCGTAGGCGGTGAGGAACGGGCCCCACGCGGCGTCCAGGCACTTGCTGGCCGCGGTGAAGAACGCTTCCGCGCCGGCCTGCGTGCTCTGCCAGGTCGGCAGCGTGCAGACGCGGTTCTGCAGACCGGCGTTCGGGTCCTGCAGGATCGGGTGGTCGGCCAGCTTGAGGATCTTCTGCGGCCCGGTCGCGCTCGGTGCCGACGTCTCGGACGGCGGGCTCGACGCCGAAGCCGGGGCGCCCGCGCCGCCGGGCTGCGGCTGCGAAGGGACGTCCTGGGACGACGGAGCATCCCGGAAGTTCGGGTTGGCGAGGGGGGTCTCGGCGCGGTTGAGCACGACGATCGCGACCAGCCCGAGCACCAGCACGGCCACCGCTCCGAGGCACACCCCGATCACTGCCGCCGGAGACCGGCGTCGCGGCGGGGACACGGTGTGCGGACGGCCCAGCCAGGGAAGATCCGGTTGCGCATCCGGCACCGGCGGCGGCTGGACGGTTCCGCGAGGCGGTACCCGGCCGTGGGGCGGTTGCGTCACTGGGCAGTCCCGAAGGGTCTCGGTACGGAGCGGGGGTACCCGATCCCGCGGTTCAGCATATCGGGGGAACGGGGCCTCTCGCACCCGTCCGTGCGCACGGCGTTACCGCGGACGGACGTCACCCCAGGTCTGGCCGGGTGCGACCGGCTCTGAAAGAGTGTCGGCAACCAGGTACTGCAGGCGAGGGGCTTCGATGACAGACACCGGTGGCGCGCCCGGCGGCCAGGGCGACGACACGCCGACGCCCAGCCAGGGCGTCCCGAAGATTCCCGCACCCGGATCGGGTGATGCGCAGCCGGCCGAAGACCACTCCGCGTCACCGGCGACGCCGCCGCGCGGGTGGCAGCCGCCGGACGCCCAGGCGGCTCCGGGACCGGCGACGCCCCCGGGCTGGGAGCGCCCGCCGGGCTGGCAGCCGGAGGCGCCACCGCAGTTCCCCGGGCAGCAGCAGTACCAGCAGCCTTATCAGCAGCCGCGGGGCTGGAGCCCGCACGGGCTCGGCAAGCCCGGCGTGATCGCGCTGCGGCCGCTCAACATCGGCGACATCCTCGACGGCGCGATCACCGCGATCCGCCGGCACCCGCTGCTGATCCTCGGCATCGGCGCGGTGATGGCCGTGGTCACGGCCGCGATCACGTTCTTCGTGCAGAAGTTCGTCCTCGCCGATCTGCAGGATCTGGCTTCGACCGCCGAACTCGGCCCGGGCTCGACCGACGAGGAGGTGGCCACAGCCGCGTTCGGCGCCCTCGGCGACATACTGCTCGCGCTGGTGCCGACAGCCCTGCTGACCACGTTGTTCATGGCGGTGGCGAACGGGTTGCTGGCCGCCGTCATGGGCCGCGCCGTGCTCGGGCGTGAAGTGACGTTCGCGATCGCCTGGCGCGAGGTACAGCCGCGGCTGCTGCCGCTGCTCGGAGTCGGGCTTCTCTACGCGATCGCCACGACAGTGGGCGGCTTGCTGTGCTTCGTGCCCGGCATCATCGCCTACGTGTACTGGTCACTGGCCAACCCGGCGCTGGTGCTGGAGCGCGGCACCCTCCGGGAGGCGTTCTCGAGGTCGGCCAAGCTGGTCAAGGGCGCGTTCTGGCGGGTGTTCGGCATCCTGCTGCTGGCGGGGCTGCTCGAATGGCTGGTCAGCACCATCATCCAGATTCCGTTCAACGTCGGCAGCGGCCTGTTCGACGGACTCTTCAACCCGTCGCGGGTGGTCGTGCCCGGCACCGGCGACCTGCTGCTCCAGGCGGCCGGCCAGATCATCTCGGGCACCATCACCATCCCGTTCGTCGCGCTGGTGACGGTGATCGTCTACCTCGACCAGCGGATGCGTCGCGAAGGCATGGACATCGAGCTGGCCCGCGCGGCCGGCGTGCAGCCGCCGCAGGCATGGTGACGCTGCTGTGCTTTCTGGGGCCGAGCCCCAGACCCCAGCCGGGGGGCGAGCCCCCCTGGACCCCCCGACTGCGCTGGGTCACCGACGTCCCGGTCGACATCGACCGGGACGCTGCCCGCCGCGCGGCGGCGGAAGAACTGACCGACCCGAAGTACCAGGACGCCAAGCCGAACCTCCTGCAGCAGATCGGGCAGTGGCTCGGCGAGCAGCTCGAGAAGCTGCTGAGCGGCGTGTCCTCGATCGTCCCGGGCGGGATCTGGGGTGTGCTGCTGGTCCTCGTGGTGCTGATCGTGCTCGTTGTCGTGGTCCGCTTGCGCACCGGCAAGGTCGCTCGCGCGGCCCGGGCCGGGGGGACGGTGTTCGGCGGGAAGCGCCGAAGCGCCGACGACTACCGCCGCTCGGCCGCCGAAGCCGCCGCGGGCGGGCGGTACGGCGACGCCGTCCGCGACCGCTTCCGCGCCGTCGTGCGGGCCCTCGAAGAACGCGCGCTGCTCGACGCCCGCTCGGGCCGGACGGCCGACGAGGCCGCCGCCGAAGCCGGGGTCCTGCTGCCGAACGTCGCCGCGGAACTGCGGGAGGGCGCGCGGCTCTTCGACGACGTCCACTACGGCGGCCGCGAAGGCACCGAAGCGGCCTATCGCACGCTGACCGAGCTGGACGAACGCTGCCGTCGTGAACGTCCCGTCGCCATGGCGGGCTCGTGAGCACCTCGGTTTCGCCGGACGTGCGCCGGATCTGGCGCGGTGTCCGCATTCCGCTGGCCCTCGTCGCCCTGATCTTCGCCGCCGGCGCCCTGCTCCTGCTCGGGCGCGGCGAGCAGACCCACGGCGCGCTCGAACCCGGCTCGTACGAACCCGGCGGCGCCCACGCGCTCGCACAGCTCCTGCAGGACCAGGGTGTCGACGTCCGGACGGCGCACACCGCCGCCGAAGCGGACGACGCGATCGCCGAAGACGCGACGCTGCTGGTCACCCAGCCCGACCTGGTCCCGGCGAAGCGGCTCGACGCGCTGCGGCAGCACGCCGCGGACGTCGTGCTCGTGACCCCGGGAGCGCCGACGTTGCGCGACTCGCTGCCGCTGGTGCACCCGGTCGGGCAGAGCGACCTCGGCACCCTCAGCCCGCAGTGCACGGTCGCCGCGGCGATCGCGGCGGGCGACGTCACCCTCGGCGGCATCGGGTACGCCTCGCCCGGCGCGCGGTCGTGCTACCCCGGCGAAGACGGCGGCGGCACGCTGCTGCAGCTCGCCGATTCGGGCGGCCTGACCACGTTGCTCGGCTCGTCGGCACCGCTGACCAACTCGCGGCTCGCCGACCAGGGCAACGCGGCGCTGGGGCTGCACCTGCTCGGGCAGCACCCGAAGCTCGTCTGGTACCTGCCGTCCACGGCGGACCCGGCGCTGGACGACACCCGCAAGTCGATCTTCGAGCTGATCCCGGACGGCTGGTACTACGGTGCCGCGCAGGCGTTCATCGCCGTCGCGCTGCTGGCGCTGTGGCGGGCGCGCCGGCTCGGCCCGGTCGTCACCGAGCCGCTGCCGATCGTCGTGCGCGCGGCCGAAACCGCCGAAGGACGCGCCCGGCTGTACCGCCGGGCGAAGGCCGCGGGACACGCGGGCGAAACGCTGCGGGAGGCGGCGCGGAGCCGGCTGCGGACCGCGCTGGGTCTGCCGCGCGACGCCGACGCGGCGGCGCTGGTGACCGCGGTGAGCACGCGCACCGGCCGGCCGGCCAACGACGTCGGCGCGGTGCTCTACGGCCCGCCGGCGGCGGACGACCCCGCGCTGGTCCGGCTGGCCGGCGAACTGGACCAGGTGGAACGAGAGGTGGGGCGATCTTGACCAGCGAGAACGCGAGTGGGGCCCGGGACGCGCTGATCGCGCTGCGCGCCGAGGTCGGCAAGGCCGTCGTCGGCAACGACGCCGCGGTCACCGGGCTCATCCTGGCGCTGCTCTGCCGGGGGCACGTGCTGCTCGAAGGCGTCCCGGGCGTGGCGAAGACGCTGCTCGTGCGGGCGCTCGCCGCGTCGCTGAGCCTGGAGACCACGCGGGTGCAGTTCACGCCGGACCTGATGCCCGGCGACGTCACCGGCTCGATCGTCTACGACGCGCACAGCGGCGAGTTCTCCTTCCGCGAGGGGCCGGTGTTCACGAACCTGCTGCTCGCCGACGAGATCAACCGGACGCCGCCGAAGACGCAGTCGTCGCTGCTGGAGGCGATGGAGGAGCGGCAGGTTTCGCTCGACGGCAAGACGCGGCCGCTGCCCGACCCGTTCATCGTGATCGCCACGCAGAACCCGGTGGAGTACGAGGGCACCTACCCGCTGCCGGAGGCGCAGCTGGACCGCTTCCTGCTGAAGCTGACCATGCCGGCGCCCTCGCGTGAGGACGAGATCGGCATCCTCTGGCGGCACGCGCAGGGCTTCGACCCGCGCAACCTCGCGGCGGCGGGGCTCAAGGCGGTCGCGGGCGCGCCGGAACTGGCGGCCGCGCGGGAAGCCGTGGCCCGCGTGACGATCGGGCCCGAGGTGATCGGGTACGTCGTCGACCTGTGCCGGGCGACGCGGCAGCTGCCGTCGGTGCGGATCGGCGTTTCCCCGCGTGGCGCCACGGCGTTGCTCGCGGTGACCCGGGCCTGGGCGTGGCTCGCCGGACGCGACTACGCGACCCCCGACGACGTCAAGGCACTCGCGCGGCCCGCGCTGCGGCACCGCCTGGACGTGCGGCCGGAGGCCGAGCTGGAGGGCGTCACCGCGGACGGCGTGCTCGACCGCGTGCTCGCGTCCGTGCCCGTGCCGCGCTGACATGGCCGTCACCGGAAGGCTCGGGTTGCTGGCGCTGTTCGGCGCGCTGGTGGTCGGGCTGCTCGTGCCGTCGACGACCGGGATCCTGGCGGTCGGCGGGGTGCTGCTGCTGCTCGTGCTCGCCGACCTCGTGCTGGCCGGAGGCGTGCGGCCGCTGACATTCCAGAGGTCCGGCGACACTTCGGTGCGGCTCGGCGAGCCGTGCGAGGTGACGCTGGTCGTCGCCAACCCCGGCGGTCGCCCGGTGCGTGGGCAGCTGCGCGACGCGTGGCCGCCGAGCGCGGGCGCCGAGGATCGGCACGTCCTGCGCGTTCCGGCGGGGGAACGCCGGGCGCTGGTGACTTCGCTGCGGCCGACGCGCCGCGGTGACCGGACGGCGGCGCGGGTGACGGTCCGGTCGGTCGGGCCACTGGGGCTGGCCGCGCGGCAGGGTTCGCACGAAGTGCCGTGGACGGTCCGCGTGCTGCCGCCGTTCCACAGCCGCAAGCACCTGCCGTCGCGGCTGGCGCGGCTGCAGCAGCTCGACGGCCGCAGCGCGGTGCTGATCCGCGGGCAGGGCACGGAGTTCGACTCGCTGCGCGAGTACGTGATCGGCGACGACGTCCGCTCGATCGACTGGCGCGCGACGGCGAGGGCGGCGGACGTGATGGTCCGGACCTGGCGCCCGGAGCGCGACCGGCACGTCGTGCTGGTGCTGGACACGGGCCGCGTGTCGGCGGGCCGCGTCGGCGACGCCCCGCGCCTGGACGCGGCGATGGACGCGGCGTTGCTGCTGGCAGTACTGGCTTCCCGGGCCGGTGACCGCGTCGACCTGCTGGCGTACGACCGCCGGCTGCGGGCCGCCGTGCAGGGTTCGTCGGGGGCCGCTCTGCTGTCGTCCTTGGTGAACGCGATGGCGCCGATCGAGCCTTCGCTCGTGGAGACGGACGCGCGGGGGATGGTCGCGGAGGTGCTCCAGCGCACCCGCCGCCGTTCGCTGGTGGTGCTGCTGACCGGCCTCGACGCGGCGCCGCTGGAGGAGGGGCTGTTCCCGGTGCTGAGCTCGCTGACCGCGCGGCACGAGCTGATCGTGGCGTCGGTGGCGGACCCGCGCGTCGCGGAGATGCTCGCCGGCCGGGGTGACGCGGAGGCGGTGTACGACGCGGCGGCGGCGGCGCGGACGACGGCGGAGCGGCAGCGGGTGACGGAACGCCTGGCACGGCACGGGGTCGGCGTGGTGGACGCGGTGCCGGAGGAACTGCCGCCGGCGCTGGCGGACCGGTACCTGGCGCTGAAGGCGGCCGGGCGGCTCTAAGCCGCTTCGGGCAGGGCGTCCCCGGCGTCGCGCGCGTCGAGGTCGCCGACCTCGCCTTCCTTCGCCGCGCGGCGGCCGAGCGTGAAAACGTAGACCAGGAACGCGATTTCGACCGCGACACCGATTCCCACCCGGACCCACGTCGGCCAGCCCGACGGCGTCACGAACGCCTCGATCAGCCCGGACACGAACAGCACGCACGCCAGCCCGAGCGCCATCACGACCACCGAGCGACCCTGTTCGGGCAGCGCTTTCGTGCGAGAGCGGCGGCCGGGGTCGACCACCGTCCAGCCGAGCTTCAGCCCGGTGCCCGCCGCGATGAACACCGCCGTCAGCTCCAGGAGACCGTGGGGGAGCAGGAGCCCGATCATCACGTCGCCGCGGCCGGCCGCGCTCATCGCGCCGATGATCAGCCCGGCGTTGAGCGAGTTCATCCACAGCGCGCCGATCACCGGCAGGCCCAGCGCGACCCCGAGGAACAGGCAGGTCGCCGCCACCCAGGCGTTGTTCGTCCAGACGCGCGCCGCGAACGACGTCGCCGGGCCCGTCGAGTAGTAGCTCTCGGCCTCGCCGCCGGGCTTGGTCAGCTGGTTGAGCTCGTCCGCCGAGCCGATCGACGCGCGGACGTTCGGGTCGCGCGCCACCCAGACGGCGATCACCGCCATCACCGCGATCGACACCAGCGCCGCCGGGATCCACCAGCGCCGCGAGAGGTACACGGCGGCGGGGAAGCGGCGCGTGAAGAACAGCGCGACTTCGCGCCACGCGGGGTTGTGCGACCCCGAGATCGCGCTCCGCCCGCGGGCGACCAGCCCGGACAGCCGGCTCACCAGCGCCGGGTCGGGCGCGACCGAGCGCGCGATCGACAGGTGCGTCGCGGTCCGCTGGTAGAGCGTCACCAGCTCGTCGGCCTCCGCCCCCGTCAGCTTGCCGCCGCGGTGGGTCAGCTCGCCGAGCCGGTTCCACTCCGCCGAGTGCGTCGCGACGAAGACGTCCACATCCACGAGGTCAGCCTATCCGTCGCTAGGCTGGGCCGGGTGCACGAGGAATCCGAGCTGGTCACCGGCGAAGCCGTCGTCCTGGACCTGCACGTCGCCAAGCTCGCGAGCCGCGCGCTGGCGATGGTGCTCGACGTCCTCGTGCAGTTCGCGCTGCTGCTGGGCACGTTCTTCGTGCTCACGCTCACCGTTCCGGGCGAGGACGAGTCGCTCGCGCTGACCCTCATCCTGGTGTTCCTGGTGCTGATCATGGTCGGCTACCCGGTGCTGTTCGAGACGCTCTCGCGCGGCCGTTCGCTGGGCAAGATGGCGGTGGGGCTGCGCGTGGTGCGCGTCGACGGCGGGCCGATCCGCTTCCGCCACGCCCTCACGCGCGGGCTCGCCGGGTTCGTCATCGACTTCTGGGCGCTCGGCGTCTTCGGGGCGGTGGCGGTGATCGTGTCCCTGTGCTCGTCCGACGGCCGCCGCGTCGGCGACTTCCTCGCCGGGACGCTGGTGGTCCGCGACCGCGCGCCGGAAAGCGTGGCCTACCCGGCGATCGGCATGCCCCCGGGCCTCGAGGGCTGGGCGGCCCGCCTCGACCTGACCCGGCTCCCGGACGACCTCGCGCTGGCGAGCCGTCAGTTCCTGGCGAGGTTCGGCCAGCTGGCCCCGGAGGCGTCGCACGCGCTGGGCTGGAAGCTGGCGCAGCAGGTGGGCAACGCGCTGGGGACGCCGGTGCCGCCCGGGGTGCCGCCGTGGGCGTTCCTGGCGGCGGTGCTGGCGGAACGGCGGAACCGCGACCACGCGCGGGCGGTGCGGGCCTACGCGGCCCAGGTGGCGGCGGCTCGGGGGCAGCTGCCTCCGGATCAAGCGGGGTACGCGGCCACGGGTGGGCAGGCTTACGCGGCTTCGCAAGCTCAGCCTTCGCCGTGGTCGGCTGCCTCGGCAGGGCCTTCGCTCTGGCCGGCTGCCGCTGGCCCGGCTGCCGCCTCGGCCGGGCCCGGCTTCGCCGGCTCGGCGGCCGAGGGGGATGCGCCGACTCCGCCGTCCGGAACTCCGGCCCCTCCCGCCGAGAACCCCTTCACCCCGCCGGGCTGACCCGGGTTTCAAGCGCCCCAATGTGGCGTTGGGTGCGTGCCACGCACCCAATGTGGCGTTCGGTGCG
>NZ_JBFBBQ010000122.1:0-23726 GCF_040682775.1 Amycolatopsis sp. NPDC051106
GTTGGGTGCGCCGGACGCACCCAATGTGGCGTTGGGTGCGTCCCACGCACCCAATGTGGCGTTCGGTGCGTCCCACGCACCCAACGCCACATTGGGACGCTCGAGCCCGGACCGGCCGGAACCCCCACCGGACCGCGTGCACGCACAAGAAACGGGCCGTCCCCGGAGACCCCGCCGGGAACGGCCCGTCACCCCCTTCGACCGGGCAGCCGCGGGAGTCGCCCGGTCGTGCGGGTCGGTCCCGGCCCCCACCGGGACCGACCCCTTTTCATCAGCCGGCCGCGCGCGTCACCACGGCGTTGCCGGAGCCCGTGCGGGCCCGCACCTTCAGCTTCACGCCACCCGAAGGAGCGCTGTCGGCGATGTCCAGCTCGCTGGACACCTTGCCTCCACTGGAAGTCAGGTCGACCTCCGCCGCCGTTCCTCCTCGGATGCCGATGCGGACCTCGCCGGAGCCGGTGATCAGGTCGAGCGTGCCCGAGGCCGCGTCGGCCACCGACAGGTCACCGCTGCCGGTGCGGGCCATCACCTCGCCCGACACCGCGCCCAGCCAGACGTCGCCGGTGCCGGTGGCCAGCGTCGCGGAGCCGGCGATCGACGACGCCTCGACGTGGCCGCTGCCGCTGCGCAGCTGCAGCCCGCCGAGTGTCGGGCCGAGCTTGATGCCGCCGCTGCCCGTGCGGACCGTCGCCGAGCCGTCGGCCCGGTCGAGCTTGACCTCGCCGGAGCCGGTCAGCAGGTCGACGCGGCCGGCCGAGCCCGTCACCGTGACGTCCGCCGCGCCGGCTCGCACCTCGACGTGCGAGCCCGCCGGGGCGCGCACGATCACCGACAGCGCGACGTTGCGCAGCTGCCACGCCTTCGGCGCCTGGACGACCAGGCGGTTGCCGAGCTTCTCGATCCGGCTCTGCCGCACCGCCTCGGCTGGGTTGGTCCCCGACGGGTCGACGCCGAGCTGGTCGCCGAAGCGCTCGCCGACCCAGGACAGCAGGCTGTTGACCCCCGCGACCCACGGCTGCTGCTCACCCCGGTCGTGCCGCAGCTCGACGCGGGCGCCGGAGTCGCCTTCGAGGACCACCTCGACGCGCCCGATCGTCACGCCGATGTCGAGCTCCAGCGGGACGTCGGTCTCGAACTCGTCGATCCGGACCAGCTCGTCGTTCGGAGCCTCCTCGGCCGGAGCAGCGGGCGTGACCGTCTCTTCGGCCGGTGTCGTCTCTTCGTCACTCATCTTCGATCCCCTCAGCCTTCGACCCAGCCGTGCAGGTGCGACCCGGGCCGCTCGCCCTTGCCGTGGTGCTTGGTGCCCCCGCCGAACGAGCCGTGCCCCAGCGCCCCCTGCACCGCCTGGGAGACGAACGTGTTCAGCGAGACACCCTGTGCCTGCGCCGCGCGCTCGGCCTGCCCCTTGATCTGCTCGACCAGGCGCAGCGTGATGCGCGAGATGTCACCGCCGTCGATCGGTGGTGGCGGCGTGGTGTCACGTGGTGTCGCGTGCGGCGGCGCCTCTTCGGCGGCTCCGGTGACGACCACGCGGACGTCCCGGCCGTCCAGCCGCACGTCGACCACCTGGCCCGGCAAAGCGGCCGTGACCTCGGCAGCAAGGTCGGCGAGGGCGTTCATCAGCGTCAGGCGGACGGCGGGTTCGAGCGCGGAGGACAGCAGCGCGGCCGCCCGCCGGGTCTGCTCGTCCCCGGCGGCAGCCGTGTTCGCGAGGTCCTCGCGAAGGTTGGCGATGTACGGCGTCAGGTCCATGACACCACTATGACGTCATATGTGGTGTCAGTCAAGGAGACCGTGCTGTCACGTGTCCCCCGGGAGTGGGCGCCCGCACGCGGTTAGGCTGCCGGGGGAGCTTGCGGAAGGAGTGCGGACGTGGCCGAAACCGTGTCACCGAGGGTGCAGCTGATCGCCAAGACGGAGTTCTTCCCGCCCGCGGACGTCCCCTGGACGACCGACGCGGACGGCGGCGAGGCGCTCGCGGAGTTCGCCGGCCGCGCCTGCTACCAGTCGTGGAAGAAGCCGAACCCGGCCACCGCGACCAACGCCGGCTACCTCGAGCACATCATCGACGTCGGCCACCTTTCGGTGCTGGAGCACGGATCGGTGACCTTCTACATCACCGGCATCTCCCGGTCCCTGACCCACGAGCTGATCCGGCACCGCCACTTCTCCTACTCGCAGCTCTCCCAGCGGTACGTGCCCGAGCGCGACGCCGAGATCGTCGAGCCGGACGTCATCGCGAACGATCCCGTGCTGCACGAGAAGTTCCTCGCCGCGGCCCAGGCGAGCGTCGACGCCTACACCGAGCTCCTCGCCGGTCTCGAGGAGAAGTTCGCCGACGTCCCGAGCGCGACGCTGCGGCGCAAGCAGGCCCGCCAGGCCGCGCGGGCCGTGCTGCCGAACGCGACCGAGACCCGCATCGTCGTCACCGGGAACTACCGGGCCTGGCGCCACTTCGTCGCCATGCGCGCCACCGAGCACGCCGACGTCGAGATCCGCGAACTGGCCGTGGAGTGCTTGCGGCACCTGCAGAAAGCCGCGGCGAACGTGTTCGCCGACTTCACCATCTCGACGCTGCCGGACGGCACCGAGATCGCTACGAGCCCGAAGGTGTTCGAAGGCTGATGAAGCGTCTTGCGATCGATGTCCGTCCCGGCGAGTACGCCGTCGTCCGGCTGCCCGCGGACGCCCCGGTGCCCGCCGAGCTCCTCGCCCCCGGCGAGCCCGCGTTCGTCTCGGTGACCCGGACGCCCGAGGAGCTGTCCATCATCTGCCCGGCCGGGCGCGAACCGTCCGGCGGCACGGCGTCCGAGGACGGCTGGCGGCTGCTCTCGGTCCGCGGGCCGCTCGAGTTCACGCTCACCGGCATCATCGCCGCGCTGGCCTCGGAGCTGGCCGCGGCCGGGGTCGCGCTGTTCTCGATGTCCACGTTCGACACCGACCACATCCTGGTCCGCGCCACCGACCTCGGGCACGCCGTCAAGGCGCTGCGCGAGTCCGGTCACGAGATCGCGCACCCCTGAGCGCTTTTCGGCGGGCGATTCACGGGTACTCCCGGCACGAGGGTGGGAACCATCACCCTTGAAATCGAAAGTTCGGCACGCCTAAACTTCGATTTGGGATCCCCGACACCCGGTTGAGAGGCAGGCGCCATGGCGGTCACCGAGGCGGTCCGGCCGAGACTCGCGTCGCGCCTGCGCACCGGGTCGGCCCTGCTGGGCCCGGCCTTCGTCGCCGCGATCGCCTACGTCGACCCCGGCAACGTCGCGTCCAACATCAGCGCCGGCGCCCGCTACGGCTACCTGCTGGTCTGGGTCATCGTCGCGGCGAACCTGATGGCCGTGCTCGTGCAGTATCTGTCGGCGAAGCTCGGCCTGGTCAGCGGGATGTCGCTGCCGGAAGCCCTGCGCACCCGGCTTTCGCGGCCCGCGCGGCTGGCGTACTGGCTGCAGGCGGAGGTCGTCGCCATCGCCACCGACCTCGCGGAGGTCGTCGGCGGCGCCATCGCGCTCTACCTGCTGTTCGACCTGCCGCTGGTCGTCGGCGGCCTGGTCACCGGCGCGGTCTCGCTGACCCTGCTGGCGGTCCAGGACCGCGGCGGCCAGCGCACGTTCGAGCGCGTGGTCACCGGCCTGCTGCTGGTCATCGCGGTCGGGTTTCTGGCCAGCCTGTTCGTCGAGTCGCCGTCGGTCTCGGGCACGCTCGGCGGGCTGGTGCCGAAGTTCGACGGCACCGGCAGCATCCTCATCGCCGCCGCGATGCTGGGCGCGACCGTCATGCCGCACGCCGTCTACCTGCACTCCGGTCTGGTCCGCGACCGCCACGGCCTCCCGGACGTCACCACCCGCCGCCGCCTGCTGCGCGCCACCCGCGCCGACGTCGGCCTCGCGATGCTGCTGGCCGGCGCGGTCAACCTCGGCATGCTGCTGCTCGCCGCGACGAACCTGCAGGGCCAGACGGGCGTCGACAGCATCGAGGGCGCGCACGCCGCGGTCGCGGTGGCCCTCGGCCCGGGCGTCGCGCTGATGTTCGCGATCGGCCTGCTGGCGTCGGGCCTGGCGTCGACGTCGGTGGGCGCGTACGCGGGCGCCATGATCATGCAAGGCCTGCTGCACAAGCGGATCCCGCTGGTCCTGCGCCGTCTCGTGACCCTCACCCCGGCGATCGTGGTCCTCGCGCTCGGCGCCGACCCGAGCGCGGCGCTGGTCGTCTCGCAGGTCGTGCTGTCGTTCGGGATTCCCTTCGCGCTGGTGCCCCTGATCCGGCTGACGGCCGACCGTGATCTGATGGGGGCGGACGCCAACCGCAGGCTGACGACCATCGCGGCCGCACTGATCGCGGTGGTGATCATCGCGCTCAACCTGGTGCTGATCTACCTCACCTTCACCGGTTGAGCCACGAGCAGGGAGACCCTCCACCATGGCCTGGATCTTCGCCCTCAACGCCGAATGCGGTGGGCGGGAGACCCACGCCCGGGACCTCGCGCGCCACTTCCAGGGCTGGTCTTCGCGCATCTTCTCCGACGGCGGCAACGGCTGGTGGTGCGGAGTCACGCCCGAAGGCCTCGGCGAGAAGGGGATCGAGTCCGCCGAGGACGCGACGGCGTTCACCGCCGCCGGGCGCCGGCTCTACTGGATGCTCCGCACGGCGCCGCCGGTCTACCGCTACGCGCTCGCCGGGGTGGAGACCGACGAGTTCCGCACGTACGACGAGCTGATGGCCGAGAACGACCTGACGCGCTTCCCCGGTCTCGTCGTCAGCGAAGACATCTGGGCCGCGACCGGCAAGCGCAACGCGTTCAGCGACTTCGCCCCGGGTTACCGGTGGATCCCGTACCGCGGCGAGGCGTACAAGTCACCGCGCTGAACCCCGCTGTACCCCGTCGGTCACGAATTCGGCGGAACCTCGAACGCTCCGGAGCGGTCCGACTAGCATCTGCGCGACCGCCGCCAAAAGGAGCACCGTGACCGACGAACAGACCCGGCCGTACCCACCGCAGGCGCCCGTCACGCCTGGTCAGCGGGTTGTCGCCGGCCGTTACGCGCTCCTCGGCGAACTCGGCCGGGGCGGCATGGGCGTCGTGTGGCGGGCGCAGGACCAGGTCATCGGCCGGCAGGTCGCCGTCAAGGAACTGCGGCTGCCCGACGCCGAGTCCGCCGCCGTCTTCTCCGAGCGCGCCCTGCGCGAGGTGCGCACCGGCGGGCGGCTCAACGACCCCGCCGTCGTCACCGTCTACGACGTCGTCACCGACGGCGGCACCACGTTCATCGTGATGGAGCTCGTCGAGGCGCCGTCTCTGGCGGACCTGGTACGCCAGCGTGGCCCGATGCCCGCCGCGCAGGCCGCGCAGCTGGGGGAGCGGGTCCTCGCCGCGCTGCAGGCCGCCCACGCGGCCGGGATCGTGCACCGCGACGTGAAGCCGGCGAACATCCTCGTCGCGCCGGACGGCCGCGTGAAGCTCACCGACTTCGGCATCGCCCACGCCATCGACGACCCGCGCCTGACCACCAGCGGCATGATCGTCGGCTCGCCCGCCTTCATGGCGCCGGAGCGCGTCGAAGGCCGCGAAGCGCTGCCCGCGTCCGACCTGTGGTCCCTGGGCGCGACGCTGTTCTTCGCCGTCGAAGGCTCGATCCCGTTCGAGCGCGCGACCACCGCCGCGACGCTGCACGCGATCATGACCGAGATCCCGTACCTGACCCGCGGCCAGGGGCCGATCGCCGCGGCCATCCTCGGCCTGCTCGTCGCCAACCCCGACGCGCGCCTCACGGCCGCCCAGGCGCAGAACCTGCTGACCACGGCGCAGGGCGTCCGGCCGACGCCGCCGAACGGCACCGCGATGGTCCAGCCCATGACCCGGGTCGCGCCGCAGCCGCCGAAGAAGAACCTCCGCGCGCTGTGGATCTCGCTCGCCGCGGTGCTCGTCGTCGGTGCCCTGATCGGCGGGTTCTTCGCCGGCAAGGCCTACCAAACGCCCGCCGCCGACCAGCAGAAGCTGCCGACCATGACGTTCGGCCTCGGCGGGCAGATGCGGGTCGACGCCAGTTCGAGCTACCTCTGCTACAACGCGTCGGTCCAGGACGGCGGCGAGATCAGCGACGCGAACGACGGCGACTGCAAGGAGAGCCACACCCTCGAGATCTACGACGCCGGGGACGCCATCGGCACCACGAGCTGGTCCGACAGCGATGCGACCATCGCCGCCTA
This sequence comes from Amycolatopsis sp. NPDC051106, assembly GCF_040682775.1. NCBI lineage: Bacteria > Bacillati > Actinomycetota > Actinomycetes > Pseudonocardiales > Pseudonocardiaceae > Amycolatopsis > Amycolatopsis sp. NPDC051106. The sequence goes on from NZ_JBFBBQ010000122.1 coordinate 6,211, forward strand.
CCCGGGCCTGGGCGCCGTCACCGCGGCCGCCGAAGCCCGCTGCGCGGCCTCGTTCCGCTCGTCGATCGTCCCCGAGACCAAGCGCGACGGCCTCAAGTACCGGGCGCTCGTGCCCACCCAGGCGCAGTGGCAGAGCGTCCCGACCGAGAGCGGCGTGTACCCGACGCGCGAGTTTTACTGCGTGCTGGCCAAGTCCGACGGCGGTCCGATCTCCGCGCCGATCGTGACCAAGGTCAAGTAGAAGTTCCGCGACGAGCGGCCGCACTCCGGAAATCCTCCGCACTTCGCCGGACGTGACCAGGTCGGCGCGGTTTTGTCGGTGCTACGGGGTACCGTCTCAGCATGTCCAACCCACCTACCGCAGCGCCCGGAAGGCCCTTCGGGCGCGTGCTCACCGCGATGGTCACGCCCTTCGACGCCGAAGGCGCGCTGGACCTGAAGCGGGCGCAGGAGCTGGCCGAGCACCTCGTGGAGCTGGGGAACGACGGCCTCGTCATCAACGGCACCACCGGCGAGAGCCCGACCACGAGCGACGCGGAGAAGCAGGAGCTCATCCGCGCCGTGGTCGAGGCCGTCGGCGACCGCGCGACCGTCGTGGCCGGCGCGGGCACCAACAACACGGCGCACAGCGTCGAGCAGGCGAAGCAGGCCGAAGCGGCCGGCGCGCACGGCCTGCTGGTCGTCACCCCGTACTACTCGCGGCCGAGCCAGGCCGGCCTGCACGCGCACTTCACGACGGTCGCCGACAGCACCGGGCTGCCGGTGATGCTCTACGACATCCCGCCGCGCTCGGTCGTGCCGATCGAGGTCGACACGCTGCTGCGGCTGGCCGAGCACCCGCGGATCCTCGCGGTCAAGGACGCCAAGGGCGACCTGATCGCCGGCTCCGAGGTCATCGCCAATACCCACCTCGCCTACTACTCGGGCGACGACGGCCTGAACCTGCCCTGGATCTCCGTCGGCGGCACCGGCGTGGTGAGTGTGATCGGTCACGTCGTCGCGGGCCGGATCCGCGCGATGATCGACGCCTACGAGAACGGCGACACGTCCACCGCGCGCACCAACCACCGCGGCATGCTGCCGGTCCTGCGTGCGATGTCGCGGGTCGGCGGGGTCGCGTTCAGCAAGGCGGCGCTGCGGCTGCGCGGCTTCGACGCCGGCGAGCCGCGGCTCCCGATCATCGCGCCGACGGCCGAACAAACAGCCCTGATCGCCGGTGATCTCGGGCAGGGCGGCGTGCCGCTGGGCGACACGGCGGCCCGGGACTGGCATGGTGAGCGGGTGGCACAAGCAGATTCGAGGGCCGCCTACGTGGCGCCGACCTCGCACACCAGCGTTGGGACCCTGCCTCGGTGAGCTCACTTCCCCCAGGTCCAGGCCCCACCAACGCCCCGCCCGAACTGCCTGCCGGGGCCCTGCGCGTCGTCGCGCTGGGCGGTATCGGCGAGGTCGGGCGCAACATGACCGTCTTCGAGTACGCCGGCAAGCTGCTCATCGTCGACTGCGGGGTGCTCTTCCCCGAAGACGACCAGCCCGGCGTCGACCTGATCCTGCCCGACTTCCGCGCGATCGAGGACCGCCTCGACGACATCGAAGGCTTGGTGCTCACCCACGGGCACGAAGACCACATCGGTGCCGTCCCGTTCCTCCTTCGCCTGCGGCCGGACCTGCCGATCTACGGCTCGAAGTTCACCAACGCCCTGCTCGCGGCGAAGGCCAAGGAGCACCGGCAGCGGCCCAAGCTGATCCAGGTCCGCGAGGGTGAGCGCCGCGACGTCGGGGTGTTCAACCTCGAGTTCTTCGCGGTCAACCACTCCATCCCGGACGCGCTGGCCGTGGCCATCCGCACCCCGGCGGGCGTGGTGCTGCACACCGGCGACATCAAGCTCGACCAGCTCCCGCTGGACGGGCGCCTGACCGACCTGGCCGGCTTCTCCCGGCTCGGCGACGAGGGCGTCGACCTGTTCTGCGTCGACTCGACCAACGCCGAGGTGCCGGGGTTCGTCATGCCCGAGCGCGACATCGGCCCGGTCCTCGACGACGTCATCCGCCGGGTCGACCAGCGCGTGATCGTGGCCTGCTTCGCCAGCCACGTCCACCGCGTCCAGCAGGTCCTCGACGCCGCCCAGCGGCACGGCCGCCGGATCGCGTTCGTCGGCCGGTCGATGGTCCGCAACATGGGGATCGCGGCCGAGCTGGGCCTGCTCAACGTGCCGGACGGCCTGCTGGTCGACCTCGACCAGGCGAGCGGCCTGCCGGAGAGCAAGGTCCTGTTCGTCTCGACGGGTTCCCAGGGCGAGCCGCTCTCGGCGCTGTCGCGGATGGCGCGTGGTGAGCACCGGCAGATCTCGATCCGCGCGGGCGACACCGTCGTGCTGGCCAGCTCGATGATCCCGGGCAACGAGACCGCGGTGTTCGGCGTCGTCAACGGCCTGACCCGGCTCGGCGCGAACGTCGTCCACCAGGGCAACGCCAAGGTGCACGTGTCCGGCCACGCGTCGGCGGGGGAGCTGCTCTACCTGTACAACGCGGTGCGCCCGAGCAACGTCATGCCGGTCCACGGCGAGTGGAAGCACCTGAAGGCCAACGCCGAGCTGGCGATCCGCACCGGCGTCGCGGCGGACAACGTGGTGATCGCCGAAGACGGCGTGGTCGTCGACCTGGTCGACGGCAAGGCGTCCCGCACCGGGCGGGTCGAGGTCGGGCACGTCTACGTCGACGGCCTCTCGGTCGGCGACGTCGGCGAGTCGACCTTGTCCGACCGGCTGGTCCTCGGCGAGGGCGGGTTCATCTCGATCAGCGTCGCGATCGAATCCGCCACCGGGCGCCCGGTCAGCGCCCCGACGGTGTCCGGCCGCGGCTTCTCCGACGACCCGAAGGCGCTCGACGCCGTGGTGCCGCTGGTGGAGATGGAGCTGGCGCGCACGGAGGCCGAAGGCATCACCGACACCCACCGGATCGCCCAGGCGGTCCGCCGGGTGGTCGGCCGCTGGGTCGCCGACACCTACCGCCGCCGCCCGATGATCGTCCCGACGGTCATCCCGGTCTAGAACCGCCTCTGAAGGCCACCATCAGGGCATCCAGTGCCCTCATGGTGGCCTTCAGCGCATCAGCTTGCTGACGAACAGGGCGAGTCCCACGGTGGCGGTCTGGCGGAGCAGAGCGCGGCGCGCCCGGCGCTGGTCGGCTCGTGTCGGTTTCATGCGTACCCCCAAGTGGTCAGGCCCCAGTGTCGCGCGCGGGGCGGGCCGGGACATCCCACTTCGGGACAGGACCGCATCCCTCCCGGGTATGAGGGCCTCTGTTAGGCCGTCTGGACCACGAGCCGGTGGTTTGCCGGGCGCTAACCTTGATCCCCACCCTCGCCTCGCCGAAGAGAGGCCGCGCCGATGGGACGTCACTCGCCGGACGGACGACGCCGGCTGCTCGTGCCCGTCCTCGCGACTTCGCTCGTGGTCGTCCTCGGGGTGGCGGCCTGGGTCACCGTCTCGGCGGTGCGGTCCCGGCCGACGTGCGAGCAGCCGGTCAAGGTCCTCGTCGCCGCGTCCGCCGACATCGCGCCCGCGCTCTCGCTCGTCGCGCGCGGTCTCGGCATCGCGTGCGGGGGCGTCGAGGTCCAGACCAAGGACGCGGCCGCCACGGCCGAGCAGCTCGCGCTGTCCGACGGCAGCCCGCGGCCGCAGGTGTGGGTGCCGGACTCGACCCTCGCGCTGCGCCGCGCCCACCAGTTCGGCGCCGCCGACGTCCCCGAATCCGGGGCTTCGGTGGCCAGCTCGCCGGTCGTGCTGGCCGTCGCCGAGGACGTCGCCAAGGGGATCGGCTGGCCCGAGCACGTGCCCACCTGGGCAGAGGTCCTGGGCGCGCGGGGCGCCGTCCCGGGGATGGCCGACCCGGCGCGGGACTCGGTCGGCGCGGTGGCGTTGCTCGGGTTGCGGGAGAGCGTGAAAGCGGCGCCCGAGCCGGCGGGCGCGTACGTCGCGTTGCTGCGGCGGTTCTCCGCCAACACGCTCGGCGGGGAGACGGACCTGATCGCGCGGCTGCCGGGGTCGGGCGGCACCGGCGGCACGGCCGCGGTGACGATGTTCCCCGCGTCGGAGAACTCCTTGCTGCGCCACAACATCGAGGACGCGTCGTCGCCGCTCGTCGCCGTGTACTCGAACGCGGTGCCCACCTTGGACTTTCCGTTCGCCGAGCTGGGCGGGATCACGCCGCAGCAGCGGCCGATCGTCGACGCGCTGCGGGAAGCGGTACTGGGCGACGCGGGTGCGGAGGCCATCGCGAAGACGGGCTTGCGCGCGGCGGGCGGGCAGGCGCTGCGCGAGCACACCGACGACCCGCACGTGTCGACGGCCGGTTTCCGGGCCGCGAACCTGCCGCCCGCCGCGTCCGTCGACGAGCTGCTCAACCAGTGGGCCGGGATCAACCTGAGCGCGCGGGTGCAGGTCCTCGTCGACGTTTCGGGTTCGATGAACGCGCAGGTGCCGGGGACCGGGCTGAACCGGATGCAGCTGTCGATGCAGGCGACGGCGAAGGCGCTGCACCTGTTCAAGCCCACGACCCAGCTGCGGATGCTGGCGTTTTCGACGCACCTGGACGGCGACAAGGACTACCGCGAGCTGCTGCCGATGGCCCCGGTGTCGCAGCACCTGGCGAGCGGCGCGCTGGACAAGCTCGCCCAGGTGAAGGCGACGCCGGACGGCGGAACGGGGCTGTACGACAGCGTGCTGGACACGTACCGGGTGGCCCGCCACGAGTGGGAGCCGGGCCGGCTCAACCTGGTGATCGTCCTGACGGACGGCCGCAACGAGGACCCCAGCGGGATCTCGCGGGAGGACCTGCTGGCCGAGCTGGCCAAACTCCAGGACCCCCGCCGCCCGATCCCGCTGATCGGGGTGGGCATCGGCCCGGACGCGGACAAGGCGGAACTGGACCAGCTGACCGCGGCGACGGGCGGCCAGGCCTTCGTGGCCCCGGACCCGGCGAAGATCACGGACGTGTTTTTCGCAGCCCTGAGCCGCATCGCCGGCGGCTGAGTTCCCGGCCACACGTGACCGGAGCCGGAACTCGCGTGATCAGGCCCGTAACTCGCGAGATCCGCCTTCAATCACGCGAGTTCCGGCTCCGAACACGCGAGATCCGAGGGGAATCACCCGTGATCCGGCGGGCATCTCGCGTGATCAGCGGGGCATCACTCGCGATGCCCCGCCAGTCACGCGTGATGCCTCCTCAATCACGCGTGATGCCCGTCGGCGCACGGCTGGTTCGCCGGCGGATGAGGAAGTAGACGCCCAAGATCACCGCCAGGCTGATCAGGCTCAAGGACAACTGCGCCCGGGTGTCTTCGTCCACGAACAGCATCGAGGCCACCACGACCAGCGTCAACGCCAACGTCAGCCAGCTCAGCCACGGATACCCCCACATCCGCAGCTTCAGGATCTCCGGCGCCGTGGCCTCGAGGTGGCGGCGCATCCGCAGCTGCGACCCGCAGATGATCGCGTACACGAACAACGCCACCGCGCCCGCCGAATTGATGATGAAGTAGAAGATCTCGTCCGGGGACACGTAGCTCATCACCACGGCCACGTAACCGACCGAAGTGGACACCAGGATCGCCTTCCACGGCACTCCACGCCGGTTCGTGTCCGCCACCCACGACGGGGCCCAGCCGTGGCGGCGCAGCGCGAACAGCATCCGGGATGCCGTGTACAGTCCCGAATTCAGCACCGACAACGCCGCCGTCAGCACCACCGCACTGACCAAAGTGGACGCCGCCGGGACGCCGAACCGGCCGAACGCCGCCGCGAACGGGCTCGTCTCGCTCGGGATCTCGCGCCACGGCGTGATCATCACCAGCAGGGCCACCGAGCCCACGTAGAACACGATCACGCGCCAGACGATCGTCGACGTCGCCTTGCGGACCGCCGTCTCCGGCTCGCTCGACTCCGCCGCCGCGATCGTGACGATCTCCGCGCCGAAGTAGGAGAAGATCACGATCACCACGCCGTGCACGACGGAGAACCCGCCGTTCGGGACGAAGCCGTCGAGGCCGATGTTGCCCACCGAGAAGTGCGCGCCCGGCCAGAGCCCGAGCACGAACAGCAGGCCCAGCACCAGGAACACGACGATGGTGGCGACCTTGATCGACGCCAGCCAGAACTCCGTCTCGCCGAACGACCGCGCCGACGCCAGGTTCGTCGCCGTCAACAGCAGCATCAGCGCCAGCGAGAACACCCATTGCGGCACCCCGGGAATCCAGCCCTGCAGGATCTTCGCGCCGGCCACCGCTTCGAAGGCGACCACGCCGACCCAGAAGTACCAGTACAGCCAGCCGATCGTGAAGCCCGCCCAGCCGCCGAGCGAGTCGCGCGCGTACTCCATGAACGAGCCGAGCGCCGGCGCCGCCGTCGCCATCTCGCCGAGCATCCGCATGACGAGCACGACGAGCAGCCCGCCCAGCGCGTACGAGAGCACCGCGGCCGGCCCGACGGTGTGGATCACCGCGCCGCTGCCGATGAACAGGCTCGCGCCGATGATGCCGCCGAGGGCGATCATCCGAACGTGCCGCTGACGCAGTTCCGGCCGCAGCCCCCGAGTCGTCATGGTGGGGAATTCTCGCACTCGCTCGCCAGCTCGTGAAGAGATCAGCTCGTCAGGATCTCCGACTTCCGCTGCACCAGGTACGCGCCGGCCAGCAGGATCGCCGAGCCGAGCAGCTGTGGCCAGGTCAGCTCCTCGCCGATCAGCGCCCACGCCGCGACCGTCGTGATCACCGGCTCGACCAGCCCGAGCACACTCGCGACCGACGCGGGCAGGTGCCGCAGCGACGAGATGCCGCAGACGTAGGCGAGCACCGTCGCGATCAGGACCAGCAGGACCATCAGCAGCCACACCGGCGGGCGCCAGGCGCCGAACTCGACGTCCACGGCCAGCAGCCCGACCGGCCACGTCCACGGCGGCGCGACGAGGCTGATCAGCACCGCGCCGATCACCATGCCCCAGGTGACCAGGCCCAGCGGGTCGATGTCGGCCACCGCGCGCTCGCCGAGCAGGAAGTACCCGGCCGAGCACAGCGCCGCGCCGAAGCCGGCGAGCAGGCCGACGCCGTTCAGCGTGACGCCCTGCCAGACCTGGGCGACCAGCGACAGGCCCACCATGGCCAGCGCGATGCCGCCCCACACCGACCGCGGCAGCCGGTGCCGCCGCACGAACCGCACCCACAGCGCGATGAGCACCGGCGAGATGAACTCCAGCAGGATCGCGATGCCGACGGGGATCCGGCCCGCGGCGACGAAGTAGAGCAGCTGCACACCGGCGACGCCGAGCAGGCCGTAGCCGGCCAGCACCGGCAGCTCGGTGCGGCGCACCCGCAGCTTCCGCGGCGCGACCAGCGCCACCCCGGCGAGCAGCACGAGCCCGGCGAGCCCGATCCGCATCGCGGCCACCTGCTCCGGGGTGAAGCCGGCCGACATCGCGGACTTGCCCAGCGTGCCCGACGTGCTGAAGAACAGCGCCGCGAGCAGGACGAGCGTGGTCCCGCGGCCGCGGTGGGCGACCCGGGGAGGCGCGAGGACGGGCAGCTCGGTGGTCACCACCGCGACTGTAGGGGCCCGCCGCGTGACTGCCAAAGTGGTTTTTCCGGTTATCCGGCCTGCTTCAGCCCGGTCGCGACGTGCGTCGTGATCGTCGCGAGCCGCCGGCCCTGGACGCGCAGCGCGCCGAGGGCGAGCTCGTCCGGCGCGGCCGACTTGCGGGACACGAACGAGCCGCCGTACGGGTTGCCGGACTCCATCAGGTGCGGGTCGGTGTAGCCGAGCGGCACCACGATCGCGCCCCAGTGGTAGAAGACGTTGTTGATCGCCAGCAGCGTCGACTCCAGGCCGCCGTGGCGGGTGGACGCCGTCGTGAACGACGTCGCGACCTTGTCGGCCAGCTTCCCCTGCGCCCACAACCCGCCCGTGCTGTCCAAAAAGGACTTCAGCTGGGCCGCCGGTCCGCCGAACCGGGTCGGGCTGCCGACGGCGAGCCCGTCGGCCCACACGAGGTCGTCGAGCGTGGCGAGAGCGTGGTGCGGGCCCGAGCCGATCCAGGCCTGCCAGCGCCGGTTCTGCGCGATGGCTTCGGCGGGCACCGTCTCCGGCACGGTCCGCACCCGCACGTCGGCGCCGGTTTCGCGGGCTCCCGCGGCGAGGGACTCGGCGAGGGCGGCGGTGTTCCCGGTCGAGCTGTAGTAGACGACGAGTATCCGTGTGCTCACGTCCGCCGACTCTAGGCGAGCCGGCGCGCGCGTCCCAGAATCCGGACTCGGTCCTCAGCAGCCCCGCCGGCCGCTGCTGATTCCGTAGTACTCGCCGCCCCAATAGACCCAGCCGACGGCGGCCACGCAGCGGTGCGCCGTGCCGGTGACCCCTCGAGGGCCCGCGTAGTACTTGTAGTTGCCGGTGTCCGGGCTCGACGAGCGGTCGGGAGTGCAGTACTGGCCTTCACCGCTGGTTTCGACGCAGCGTTCGATCCTCACGTAGGTCTCCGCGGCCACCCCGTAGAGGGCGCCGAGGTGGTAGAAGCAGGCGCTGTTGGTCCCGCCGTCGGCGCTGTTGTAGTAGATCGTCAGCTCCCCCAAGCCGAGGGCGCCTCTGCTGTCGTTGTAGGTCTTCGTCCCCGAACACGACACCGCGGCGTTCGCCGGTGCCGCCGTGACGGCTCCGGTGGTCAGCACGATACCGAGCACGGCCAAGATCGAGCCCACGGTCTTCGCGATCCTTCGCATGAAACCCTCCACTCTGCGTCGCCGACGAGAACGCAGCACTCACGCCTGCGACGAGAGAAGGGTTTAGCCGACGCGCGGAACCAGCTCAGGATCCGGATGTCGGCTTCCACGGGCTGACCGTGTCAGTGGGCCGCGTCGGGTCGTGGAACCGGGGCCGGTCGAGTTCGCCGGCCCGCAGCGGGATCAGGCCGTCGGTGATCGCCTGCATGATCTTCGCGTGTGCGCGCACCCCGGCGCCCGGGCGCTCCGGCTCGACCTCCGACAGGTCGACGGGGTCGCCGAAGTGCACCCGGAACTTCGGCCGCCGCAGCGGCGCGCTGAGCCCGGAGCGGGCGAGCGGGACCAGGTCGGCCGGGCCGTTGACGGTTTCGGTGCCCCAGTAGACGGCCTCGTGCGCGCCCCACTGGCTGATCGGGATCACCGGCACGCCCGCGGCCAGCGCGAGCCGCGCCGCGCCGGTCTTGCCGCGCTCCGGCCACAGGCCCGGGTCGTGGCTGATCCGGCCCTCCGGGTAGACGATGATCGGCTCGCGCGTGGTCTTGAGCGCTTCGACGGCCTCGGCGAACTGCCCGACGGCGGTCGCGGCGACCTTCCGGTCGACCCGCAGGTGGCCGCTGACCCGCAGCGCCGGGCCGATGACCGGGGCGTCGAGGATGCCGCCGGCCAGCATGAACCGCGGGTTGATGCCGATCCGCTTGCACGCCGCCATCAGCACGAACGCGTCGAACACGCCGATGTGGTTCGCGGTCATCAGCAGCGGCTTGCCGCGCAGCTGCGCCGGGATCCGCCCGCTGACGGTGAGCCGCCCGACGAGGTTCACCAGCCCCCGGTCGATGTTCAGCATGGTCCGCCAGATGGCGGGGGCTCGGCGAGAGGTGTTGTCGGAGTGCAGCGCGACCATGGGGCAGAGCATGGCAGACGCCGGATTCACCCGGATGTGCACTGGCCGGATCCGTTCACCCGGATGGCCGCTCGTGCCCAGGTGTGAGGCAGAAGTTCACCCTGCGCCGAGAGTGGCGCATGTGACGAAGGGCCACGGCCGGTTACCGTTGAGGGCATGGCTGGGTCGGCGACGAGGAAGCGAAGCACGGGAAGCGGCGCGAAGGGGGCAGCGGCGCGTAAGCCGCGTACACCTGCGAAGCCACGTACGCCGGCCGCTCGCAAGCCGGCTCCCCGCTCACGCCGCAAGACGCCCGGGATCTTCGGCAAGGGCGTCCGCGGCACCTGGAACCTGCTGGCCAAGGGCATCGGCACGCTGGCCAGGACGGTCGGCCGCACCCGCGAACTCGAGGCCGAACACCGCCGTGACGGCCTCGCGCTGGGCCTGATCGCCCTGGCCATCGTCGCGGCCGTCGGGGTCTGGTGGCGGGCGGCCGGCCCGATCGGGGCCGGCGTCGAGATCGCCGCCCGGTCCGTCCTCGGTGCCGGGGCTGTCACGCTCCCGCTGGTCCTCGTCGTCGTGGCCGTCGCGCTGATGCGGTCCGAGCCGCACCCCGAGACCCGGCCGCGGATGGTGATCGGCACGATCATGGTCGTCCTGTCGGTGCTCGGGATGCTGCACATCTTCACCGCGCTCCCGGCGACCAACGACGGCCGGATGTACGCCGGCGGCATCATCGGCGCCTTCTCCGGCGGCCTGCTGACCATGGGTGTCACCACCTGGGTCGCCGTGCCGATCCTCATCCTCGCGCTGGTCTTCGGCGTGCTCGTGTTCACCGGCACGCCCGTCCGCGAGATCCCGCACCGGCTGCGCAACTGGGGCCTCGACGAAGACGAGATCGCCGAAGCGGACCAGAAGGCCGGGTTCGCCACCGACGAGGAGACCGTCACCGAGGCCGACCCGAAGTCCGCGCGCCTGCGCAAGCCGTCGCGCCGCCGCCAGGCCGCCGACGCGAACCCCGAACAGCTCGACCTCGACACCATGCTCGCCGAGGCGCCGACGCCGATCAAGCCACCCAAGGCTGTTCCCAAGCCGGTCGAGGTGCCCGAGAAGAAGCCGAAGAAGGCCCCGGAGCCGCCGCTCGCGATGACCCGGACGGTCGAAGGCGATTACCAGCTCCCGCCGCCCGACCTGCTGAAGCTCGGCGACGCGCCGAAGTCCCGCAGCAAGGCCAACGACGCCATGATCGAGGCGATCACCGGCGTGCTGGAGCAGTTCAACGTCGACGCGCAGGTCACCGGCTTCACCCGCGGCCCGACGGTCACCCGGTACGAGGTCGAGCTCGGCCCGGGCGTCAAGGTCGAGAAGATCACCGCGCTGACCAAGAACATCGCCTACGCGGTCGCCACCGACAACGTCCGGTTGCTGGCGCCGATCCCGGGCAAGTCCGCCGTCGGCATCGAGGTGCCGAACTCCGACCGCGAGATGGTCCGCCTGGGTGACGTCCTGCGCGCGCCGTCCACGGTCAAGGACAACCACCCGATGGTGATCGGCCTCGGCAAGGACATCGAGGGCCACTTCGTCACGGCGAACCTGACGAAGATGCCCCACCTCCTGGTCGCCGGTTCGACCGGGTCCGGTAAGTCGAGCTTCGTCAACTCGATGCTGGTGTCGCTGCTCGCGCGGGCGACGCCGGACGAGTGCCGGATGATCCTGATCGACCCGAAGATGGTCGAGCTGACGCCGTACGAGGGCATCCCGCACCTGATCACGCCCATCATCACCCAGCCGAAGAAGGCCGCCGCCGCGCTGGCCTGGCTGGTGGAGGAGATGGAGCAGCGCTACCAGGACATGCAGGTCAACAAGGTCCGGCACATCGACGACTACAACAAGAAGGTCAAGTCCGGCGAGATCACCGCGCCGCCGGGGTCCGAGCGCGAATACCGGCCCTACCCCTACATCATGGCGATCGTCGACGAGCTCGCCGACCTGATGATGACCGCCCCGCGCGACGTCGAGGACGCGATCGTCCGGATCACCCAGAAGGCCCGTGCGGCGGGCATCCACCTGGTCCTGGCGACGCAGCGGCCGTCGGTCGACGTCGTCACCGGCCTGATCAAGACGAACGTGCCCTCGCGGCTGGCGTTCGCGACGTCGTCGCTGACGGACTCGCGGGTCATCCTCGACCAGCCGGGCGCGGAGAAGCTGATCGGCATGGGCGACGCGCTCTACCTGCCGATGGGCGCCGGCAAGCCGGTCCGCATCCAGGGCGCGTTCGTCGGCGACGAAGAGATCTCCGCGGTCGTCAACTACGCCAAGGAGCAGGCGCAGCCGGACTACCAGGACGGCGTCACCGCGCAGAAGGCCGGCGAGAAGAAGGAAATCGACTCGGACATCGGCGACGACCTGGACGTCCTGCTGCAGGCGGCCGAGCTGATCGTGACGTCCCAGTTCGGCTCGACGTCGATGCTGCAGCGCAAGCTCCGGGTCGGGTTCGCCAAGGCGGGCCGCCTGATGGACCTGCTGGAGAGCCGGGGGATCGTGGGCCCGTCGGAGGGCTCGAAGGCGCGCGACGTGCTGATCAAGCCGGAGGAGCTGGAGTCGGTGCTGTTCATGATCCGCGGCGGCGACCCGGTGCCCTCGGACCCGGACGACGAGTAGTGCAACCCTTTCCCGGGCCCGTTCCGTCCTGAGCACATGGACCTGCAGCGATTCGCAGCCGGACTGTTCGCCTTCGCCGTCGTCGCGGTGGGCGCCGGGAGTTCCGTGGCTTCGGGGCAGCCCGTCCCGGCCCGGCCGGCGGCGCCGTCGACCGTCAGCACCGCGCCGCAAGGGGACGTCACCCTGCGGCTGGGGCAGGAAGCCGCCATCCAGGGGAAGGACCTGACGGTCCGCTACCTTCGGGTCGTCTCCGACTCGCGGTGCCGCCCCACCATGACGTGCGTCTGGCAGGGCGAGGCGACGCTCGCGTTCCTGCTGAGCGAGCCCGGCCGCGGCGAGAGCACGACGGCCGAGCTGCACAGCGGCCCGCGGACCGGCCCCCAGGCGACCTCGTTCGCCGCCAGCCGCGTCGAGCTGGTGTCGGTGAGCGAGGACGGCCTGGAGGCGACGGTCCGGGTCGGCTGAGCGTGCGTCAGCTGCCGAACTTGCGCACGGCCTGGTAGTACGTCCAGGCGGCGGCCTTGCAGGCCACGTTGGAGCCGCAGACGCCCTTGAGGTCCGAGTAGAGGTTGTCGTCGATCTTCAGGCGGTTCGCCTCGGAGAAGCGGCCCTGCTTCTTGTAGTTGCGGTAGCCGAAGTCGTGCCGGTGGCAGCCGGGCAGGAACTTCCAGCCGAACGGGTTGTCCGGCGCCCACGAACAGCCGTCCGAGGACCAGTCGAGCTGGCCGTTGTACGGCGCCTGGCCCCGGATGGTCTCGAAGTTCGAAAGCGAGGTCGAGAAGAGGTACTGGTCGGTGACCGTCGGGATGTCGACGGCCGCCGCGGTGCCGGCGCCCAGCAGGGCACCCCCGCCGACAGTCGCGGCCACCGCGATGGTGGCCCCCAGGTTCCGGAGTGTCGTGCCCATTTGTGTGTTGTTTCCTTGCTGATCAGGGAACGGATGAGTGTGATCAGCATCGGTCTTCGGGTGGCGCGCGTCACCGCCCGAAAGAATGTTGTCGGGAAACTTTCAGAGTTCGGGCGCCGCTAGGGGTGGTTCAGAGTTCGAGCAGCATCCGGGAGTTGCCGAGGGTGTTCGGCTTGACGTACGGCAGGTCGAGGAACTCGGCCACCCCGGTGTCGTGCGAGCGCCGCATCTCCTCGTAGACCTCGTGCGACACCGGCGTCCCCTGGATCTCCACGAAGCCGTGCCCGGTGAAGAAACTCGTCTCGAACGTCAGCACGAACAGCCGCCTGAGACCCAGCTCACGCGCCTCGTCGATCAGCCGGGCCACCAGCACCCGCCCGACCCCCTGGCCGCGGACGGCCTTGTCGACCACCACCGTGCGCAGCTCGGCGATGTCCTCCCAGAGCACGTGCAGCGCGGCCGCCCCGACGACCTCGCCGTCCACCTCGGCGACCCAGAACTCCTGGACCGCTTCGTACAGCGTGACCAGGTCCTTCTCCAACAGGACACGCCCGGCGTCCGAGTCGACGAGGGCCTTGATCTTGCGGACGTCGGCGATCCGCGCGCGGCGGACGGCGGGGGAGGCGGACGGCACGATCGTCAACACTGCCACATCGCCCGGCGCCGGTGCCGACACAGCTGCTTTCGGGGGTCCGGGTGGCGAAGCCCCCGGCCCGGGGCGAAGCCCCGGTTGTCACGACCGGGCCACGCCGTCGTCGGGCCGCGCGGGACCGGCGGCTACCCTGAACGTCGTGCCTTCTCCTGCCACTGACCCTGCCGCCACCCGACGCGTCTCCCTGCTGACCCTGGGCTGCGCCCGCAACGAGGTCGACTCGGAGGAGCTGGCGGGCCGGCTGGCGGCCGGCGGCTGGGAGCTGGCGGCCGATCCGGAGGACTCCGACGTCGTGGTGGTCAACACCTGCGGCTTCGTCGAGTCGGCCAAGAAGGACTCCGTCGACACCCTGCTGGCGGCCTCGGACACCGGCAAGAAGGTCGTCGCCGTCGGCTGCATGGCCGAGCGCTACGGCCACGAGCTCGCCGACAGCCTGCCCGAGGCGGACGCGGTCCTGGGCTTCGACCACTACGCCGACCTCTCCGACCGGCTCGACGACGTCGTCGCGGGCCGCAAGGTCGCCTCGCACACGCCGGGCGACCGCCGGAAGCTGCTGCCGATCAGCCCGGTCCAGCGGCCCGCCGCGGCCGAGAACGTCGAGGTCCCGGGCCACGCGCAGCACGGCTGGGGCCCCCGGGTGCTGCGCACGCGCCTCGACGACTCGCCGGTGGCCGCGCTGAAGATCGCCTCCGGCTGCGACCGGCGCTGCTCGTTCTGCGCGATCCCGTCGTTCCGCGGTTCCTTCGTCTCGCGGCAGCCGGACGAGATCGTCGCCGAGGCGATGTGGCTGGCCGAGCACGGCGTCAAGGAGCTGTTCCTGGTCAGCGAGAACTCGACGTCCTACGGCAAGGACTTCGGCCGCGACGGCGCGACCGCGCTGGAGCGGCTGCTGCCGCGGCTGGCGGAGATCGACGGCATCGAGCGCGTCCGCGTCTCCTACCTGCAGCCGGCCGAGACGCGTCCGCAGCTGGTCAAGGCCATCGCGACGACCCCGGGTGTCGCCGAGTACTTCGACCTGTCGTTCCAGCACTCGAGCGAGCAGGTGCTGCGCCGGATGCGCCGGTTCGGCTCGACCGACTCGTTCCTGGCGCTGTGCGAGCAGATCCGCGAGCACGCGCCCGAGGCGGGCATCCGCACCAACGTCATCGTCGGCTTCCCCGGCGAGACCGAGCACGACCTGAGCGAGCTGGAACGCTTCCTGACCGGCGCGCGCCTCGACGCCGTCGGCGTCTTCGGCTACTCCGACGAGGACGGCACCGAGGCCGAGACCTTCGAAGGCAAGCTCGACGCCGACGAGGTGGCCAAGCGCGTCACGCGGATCTCCGCGCTGGTCGAGGAGCTGACCGCGCAACGCGCCGAGGACCGGATCGGCACCTTCGTCGACGTCCTCGTCGAGCTGGACGACGACGGCGAGCTCACCGGCCGCGCCGTCCACCAGGCCCCCGAGGTCGACGGCGAGTGCGTCATCCTCGACGCGCCCGAGAAGACGGAGGTCGGCGACTTCCTGCGCTGCGAGGTCGTCGACTCGGCGGGCGTGGACCTGGTCGTCCGCGCGGTACCGGACGCCGACCGGTGAGTGCGCTCCCGAGTGACGCCGCCGACGAAGGCACGGCCCACGACGGCCCCGCCCAGGTCCCGGTGGCGACCCCGGTCCCGACGCTCAACATCGCCAACCTGCTGACGCTGTCCCGGCTGGTCCTGGTGCCGCTGTTCATCGCCGCGCTCTTCGTCGGCGACGGCCACGACACCACCTGGCGCGCGCTCGCGACCGGGCTGTTCGCGATCGCCTCGGCCACCGACCAGCTGGACGGCTGGGTGGCCCGCCGGTACGGCCTGATCACCGACTTCGGCAAGATCGCCGACCCGATCGCGGACAAGGCGCTGACCGGCGCCGCGCTGGTCGGTTTGAGCATCCTCGGCGAGCTGGGCTGGTGGGTCACGATCGTGATCGCCGTCCGCGAGATCGGCGTCACGCTGCTGCGGTTCTGGGTGATCCGCCACGGCGTGATCCCGGCCAGCCGCGGCGGGAAGGCCAAGACGATGGCGCAGATCGCCGCGATCACGGCGTACCTGCTGCCGCTGCCCGCCGGTGCCGACCCGGTCCGCTGGGCGCTGATGGGCCTGGCGCTGGTGCTGACCGTGGTGACCGGCGTGGACTACCTGGTCCGGGCCGTGCGGCTGCGCGCGGCCGGGCGCCGCGTCACCGGGAGCTGAGCCGTGGCCGAACTGCCCGGTGAAGAGCCCGGGGCGGCAGCCGAAGCGTCGCGAACGAGTCATGCGCGACAGGCGGTGGAGCCGGGCGACGAGCAGGCCGCCGCCCTGATCGCCGCCCTCGTCGCCCGCGGTGAGACCGTCGCGGCCGCCGAGTCGCTGACCGCCGGGCTCGTCTGCGCCACCCTGGCCCGGGTGCCCGGGGCGAGCGCCGCCCTGCGCGGGGGGCTGGTCGTCTACGCCACCGAACTGAAGACCGCGCTGGCCGGGGTCGACGCCGGCCTGCTCGCCGAGCACGGCGCCGTCCACCCGGAAGTCGCCGCCCAGCTGGCCGAGGGCGCCCGCGAGCGCTGCGGCGCCACCTGGGGCCTCGGGCTCACCGGCGTGGCCGGACCAGCCGCCCAGGACGGCGTCGCGCCGGGCACCGTGCACATCGGGCTCGCCGGGCCGGGAACACGCACACAGCATCTTTCGGGGGTTCGGGTGGCGGAGCCCCCGGCCCGAGGCGAAGCCTCGTTTGACACAGCTCTTTCGGGGGCTCGGGTGGCGGAGCCCCCGGCCCGAGGCGGAGCCTCGTTTGTCACAGTCCGTACCCTGGCCCTCGGCGGCGACCGGGACTTGATCAGGACCGAATCGGTCCGGGCGGCGTTTTCCCTGCTCGGGGAACATCTGGCGTGAAACCGGCGTTCGCCCTTGGCGTACGGGCACCCCAACTCCTGCGCCCAGGGCGCCGCTCTGGGTAACGTAGGGGGTACTTGTACGGAAGGGAGGCGCGTGATGACCGTGCTGTTGCGTGAGGCGATCGGTGATCGGCTCCGTCATGCCCGCACCAACCAGCGTCGTACGCTGCGCGACATCTCCCGCGCCGCCAGGGTCAGCCTCGGCTACCTCTCCGAGGTGGAACGGGGCCAGAAGGAGGCGTCGAGCGAGCTGCTCGCGTCCATCTGCCAGGCCCTGGACCTTCCGCTCGGCGAGCTGCTGCACAAGGTGGCGGCGGACGTTTCGGCCCTCGACAACGTCGAGGTCGCACCGGTCGACGAGCGGATCGGGGACGGCGCGCCCCGGGAGAAGGTGCCCGAGCGGGGCGCCAAGGCCTCCGCGGCCGGCATCGAAGGCGGCCGCCTGATGTCGGAGCTGATCGGCAACGACCTCGCCGACCTGCGGGTTTCCCCGGCGCCACGGATGAACACGACCCTGCGCACGACGATCGGGCAGCCGAAGCTGGCGTCCACGATCGCCGCGTAGAGGCGCGGTTGATGGGTGGGTTGTGCTCGCGGAGAGCGCTCGCCTGAGCGCCTCTACGTGTGTCTTCTGGGGGCCGAGCCCCCAGGCCCCCGCCGGGGGCAGGCCCCCGGACCCCCGATCGGTGCGGGTCCACTCGGTCCGCTCGGCTGGGCAGCTCCGCAGCAAGATTCGAACCGTTTGAGCAGCCGGCCCCGGG
>NZ_JBFBBQ010000123.1:0-23507 GCF_040682775.1 Amycolatopsis sp. NPDC051106
CATCACGCTCTGCCCTCGACGCATCGGTGCCATCACCCAGGCCAGCCTCGTACTCACCCACCATGAACACCACGGACGCTACTGAGAAAACCTCATTGGGGCGCATCGGGCGGCCGGCTCCGCTACCTTGCCCTTTCCCTCAAGAGAACGCTCACTCTGTTCCGGCCACCAGACCGGTCTGGTAGGCGATGACGACGAGCTGTGCGCGGTCGCGTGCGTCCAGTTTGGACATGGCGCGCTGCACGTGGGCGCGAACGGTGAAGGGGCTCAGGTACATTCGATCGGCGATCTCCACATTGGACAGGCCGGTCGCGACGAGAGCGACCATCTCGCGTTCGCGCGGGGTGAGTGCGGCGAGTCGTCCGGGATCGCGTGGCGGGGTGTCGGCCGGCGTGGCGAGGAAACGGGCCACCAGGGAGCGGGTCGCCGCCGGGGACAGAAGGGTGTCGCCGTTGGCGATCGTGCGCACGGCGTCGAGCAGGCCGTGCGCCTCGATCCCCTTGCCGATGAAGCCGCTGGCCCCGGCGCGCAGGGCCTGGGCGATGTACTCGTCGGTCTCGTAGGTGGTGAGGATCAGGACGCGGGTGGCACGCAGATCCGGATCGGCGCAGATCTCCGCGGTGGCGGCGAGGCCGTCGGTGCCGGGCATCCGGATGTCGGTGATCACCACGTCCGGGCGCAACTGGCGGGTGAGGGCGACCGCCTCCCTGCCGTCGCCCGCCTCGCCGACCACGGTGATGTCGTCGGCGCTGTCGAGGAGAGTGCGGAAAGCACCGCGCAGCAACGCCTGATCGTCGGCGAGCAGAACCCGGAGCGGTTCCCTGGTCGCTTCGCCGGTGTCTGGTGTGGCGTGCATCATCGGCCCTCGCCATCGGTCGCTCCGCCGGTTCTCCGCGCCGGGTTGGCGGCGGCGGGAAGAGGCAGGTGGGCGGAGACGACGAAACCCCCTTGCGGACGCACGTTCGCGCTGAGGCTTCCACCGACCGCGGCGGACCGCTCACGCATTCCGATCAGGCCGTAACCGGGCGGGCGCTCCTGAGGCTTGCGGGCGCCCCCGCCGTCGTCGGTGACCGTGATGGTCACGTGGTCGCGGTTCCAGACCAGGCGCACCTCGGCGCTCCCGGTGGCGGCGTGCTTGGTCACGTTGGTCAGGGCCTCCTGGATGACGCGGTAGGCGGTGAGGTCCACCGCCGGCGGTAGCGGTCTGGCCGTGCCGTCCTCGTGCATCGACACCGCCAGACCCGCGCGGTGGAAGGTGCTCAGCAGCTCGGGAACCTGCGACAGCCCAGGCGCCGGCTCGGTGAGTGCGGCGGTGTCTTCAGGCTGGCGCAGCAGGCCGACCGTGGCCCGCAGTTCGTCGAGGGCGTGGCGGGTGGTCCCGACCAGTTCGTCCAGGCTCGTGCGGGCCTGCTCCGGGTGGGTCGCGAACAGGTGAGCGGCGACGGTGGCCTGCGCGTTGGCCAGGGTGATCCGGTGGGCCACCAGGTCGTGCAGCTCGCGGGCGATGCGCAGCCGTTCTCCGGCCACCCTCCGGCGGCCCTCCTCGTCCCGGCTTTCCTCGGCCCGCCGCGCCCGCTCCTCCATGATCGTCAGGTAGGCCCGCCGGTGCCGCGTCGAGCGACCGAACACCGCGGCCACGAGCGGTGTCGCGGCCACGGTCGCCAGCCTGCTGGTGTCCGCCCACGAGAACTCCGTTTCGAAGAACGGGGGGACGGCGACCAGCAGCGCGGCCGCCGGGAGCAGGACCGCGGGCGTCACCGGCCGCTCGGTGCGGACGGCGAGCGAGTAGGCGCTGATGGCGGTGGGGGCCAAAGTGAGCGGGGTCGACAGCAGGCCCAACGGCGCGACGAGGACACCGCACAGGGTGGTGGCGATCACGATGGCGACCGGCGCGCGCAGCCGCCCCGGGAGCAACCCCGACGAGACTGCGGCGAGGAGGTACGCCGTCAGCGGCGGCGGTGTCACGGTGTCGTCGACCCGCAGCGCGCCCCCGAGCAGGCAGAGCGCGAACGCCACCGCGACGACCGCTCCCTCGCGCCACCACGACCCGGCGGGTGTCGAATGTGGACTAAGCCGGTTAGTCATCGATGTCCGTCAACCGCAGCACATGTTCAGCCTAGATGGTTGCTCGAGAAGCGCCGGAAATCGACGCGCACGACCGCGGCGGGCTTGATGACGCCGGCCGGGTTCGGCGGGGTGTGTCCGCCATCGGTCGTGAAGTAGGCGACGCGGCCGTGGTCACCATCCTGACGGCCCCATGCGGCACTGGACGGTCCGAGGAACCGGTGGTCGATCGGCTCACCGATGATCATTTCGCTTTCCGTCGCCGCGGCCACCGGATCGAGGGGGACGCGCCACAGGGTGTTGTCGATGTGGGTCGTGATGTACGCGACGCCGGCGTTCTCGTCCAGGCAGAAGTCGTCGACCGCGTGAATGCCCTTCGTCACCACCTCCGGCTCGCCGGCCGGCCGGTGGGTCTCCGGGTCGACGGCCACGCGGACGAAAACCTGCTCCCACGAGCCGGTGTAGTACACGTAGCCGGACCCCTCGGAGACACGGACCCCGTTGACCCCCGGGTAGGGGATGGAGAACGTCTGTGTCAGGTGGACGGCCTTGTCCGCGTCCTTCCCCGGTGCCATGGTGTCGTGCTTCAGCCAGACACTGGCCTTCCCGGCGAGGCCGTCTTCGGTCAGGTCGACCCGCCAGATCAGGCCGGCCGCGCAGTCCGCGATCAGGATGACGCCCGGAGCCAGCAGGGCACTGCCGTTCAGCCCCGCCGCCTGCGAGGGGAAGGACAACGTCCGGGTCCGGTTCACCGGCGCGCCCGGGCTCCAGCCACGCAGGTCGTAGCGGTCCAGGGCGGCCGGGCCCATGGACGAGACGTAGAACACGTCGGGCTCGGCCTCGACGATGCTCATGGGCAGGCCGTCGAGCCGGTCCACCAGCACGGCGCCGATGGTCGCGTCCTCGGCCGGCGCGGGCACCCACCAGAGTTCCCTTCGGTTGAGCGCGGTCACCAGCATCGAACCGTCCGCTCGGACCGCGAGGTTTTCCAGGAAGTAGTGCTCCGGGAAAGTCGCGACGGTCGTCAGCGTCGGCTTGGTGTCGATTGTCATTCGGTTGTCCTTGATAGTGTTCGCGGAATCGCGGTTATTCGGGAGCGGGCACCTGGAACATGGTCAGCACCGTGCACACCGTCTGGTACTGACCCATGACCGCGCCGATGTCATACAGGCCCCGCTGGCCGAAAGCCTCTTCGGCAGCGCGGTACAGATCGTCGTCGAGCCGGTGTTCGATCAGCAGTTGCCGCGTGACACGGATCGCGAGCTTCTCTTCGTCACCCAGTTCGCCGGGCACTTCGCCCTTTGCGAGGGCATGGATGACGTCCGGCGAGAGGCCCAGCTGTGCGGCGATGATCCTGTGCGCGTACAGCTCGTACCGGGCACCGGCTCCCCACACGGCACCGACGGCGACGATGACGACCTCGCGCACGCGTTCGGTCAGTGACGTGTGCCCCGACTCCGCGGCCGCGAATTCGAGGAACGGCAGGGCGATCTCCGGGTGGCGCAGGAAGGTGTTGAACGGGCCGATCAACCGGCCGTCCCCGGTGCTGATTTCGAATCCCGAGTCATTCGCCCACGGCAATTGGTTCGCCCGCACCGAATCGAACAGTTTTTGCTGCGCCGGAGTCAGTGCCGACGGGTCGATCAAGGGCAGGCGCCCACCGAGCGCATCACTGGTTTTCGTCACAGGAATACTGTGTCGCGGCGATCTCGCCGTGTCCAACGACGCATTTCGATGGCGCGGATCGCTCCGGCAGATGGATGGGCAGGTTCAGCTGCTCGCGTCCAGGTACCGCCGCGCGACACGTTCGAACGCTTGGGCAGCGGCTCCCGGAGCACGGCCGGCCGCCGTGGCCAGTGAGATGGGCCAGTCCAGGTCGGCGCCGGTGACCCGCACCACGGCCAGCTCCTCGTCGGGCACCAGGACCACGCGCGGGAGCAGGGCGACACCGAGGCCGTGGCGGACGAAGCCGGTGCCGGCGGTGATGTCGGCGATCTCGATCGCGACGTGGCGGTCGAGCCCGGCGGCGGCGAACGCCTGATCGGTCACCGCGCGGTTGCCGTAGCCGAGCGGAAAGTCGACAAAGGACTCGCCGGCCAGTTCCGAGATCGCCACGTCCCTTCGTGCCGCGAGCGCGTGATCCCGCCGGACGACCAGATCCAACGGGACGGACGTGAGATCCCGCACGCGCACACCGACCGGTCGCCGGCCGGGAAGGGAAATGAACGCCAGGTCGAGCCGGCCCTCCGTCAGCTCGGTCACGAGTCCCGCGGATCCGGTGCCCACGATCGCCAGCTGGACGGAGACCTCGGGGTACTCACGGTGGAACTGGCCCAGCACGGCGGGCAGATCGATCATTCCCAACGAACTCATGGTGCCGACGCGCAAGGTACCGCGGATGCCACCGATGACCTCGTGCACCGTGTCCCGGGCGGCGCGGGCGGCGTCCAGTGTCGCCCGCGCCTTCGGCAGCAGTTGCCGGCCGGCATCGGTCAGCGTGATCTGCCGGCCGGTGCGCACCAGCAAGGCGGCTCCCAGTTCCCGTTCCAGGGACGCGATCGTCGCGGACACGGCGGACTGGACGACGTGCAACCGGGCCGCGGCGCGGGTGAAGCCGGACTCCTCCACGACGGCGACGAAGCACTCCAGCTGACGCAACTCCACGAGTCGATCATCGCATCGTGTAGTGCGTGCGCACCAGAAACGGGGCCGGACCGGTCCGCGCGCACCAGGCGAAGACGGTCCCGGCAAACGATGTGGGGCACCGCGGTGCGCGAGGAGGGTGGGTGGCGGAATCGTCCGGCACCGGCTCGGACGGCACAGCGGCAGGAAGAAGTTCGATGAACCCCCGAGACAGCACCGACGCGATTCGGCTGACGGCCGTTCGCAAGCTCTATGGGAGGCGCGACAACCAGGTGGTGGCGCTGGAGGACGTGACGACGCGGTTCGGCCGGGGAACGTTCACCGCGATCATGGGACCGTCGGGTTCCGGCAAGAGCACCCTGCTGCAGTGCGCGGCCGGGCTCGACCAGCCGACTTCCGGTTCGGTGCTGCTCGAGGAGCACGAGCTCAGCGAGCTGAGCGAGACCGAGTTGACCAAGCTGCGGCGGGACCGGATCGGGTTCGTCTTCCAGGCGTTCAACCTGCTTCCGGTGCTGACCGTGCGGCAGAACGTGACGTTGCCGCTGCGGCTCGCCGGCCGCAAACCGGACTCCGGCCGGGTGGCGCGGATCCTCGACCAGGTCGGCCTCGCGCAGCGGAGCAACCACCGTCCGGCGGAGCTGTCCGGCGGGCAGCAGCAACGGGTCGCCATCGCCCGGGCGTTGATCAGCGACCCCGCCGTCATCTTCGCCGACGAGCCGACCGGCGCCCTGGACACCAGGACGGCGCGGGACATTCTCGGCCTGCTGCGGCACTCCTCGCGGGCGGCCGGTCAGACGATCGTGATGGTGACCCACGATCCGGTCGCGGCGTCCTACGCCGATCGTGTCCTGTTCCTCGCCGACGGGCGGCTGGCCGGTGAGCTGCACTCGCCGACCGCCGAGTCCGTGGCCGACCGGATGACCCGGCTGGGCGCCTTCGCCGGCGAAGGTCCCCGCCCGCAGCCGGTGGCGAACCGCGGAGGGCAGCGCTGATGCTGCAGCTCGCACTGCGCACCCTGCGGTTCCGCGCGGGCCTGTTCGTGGCGGCCTTTCTCGCCGTGTTCTTCGCGGCGGCCATCATGATGGCCTGCGGCGGCCTGATCGAGACCGGCATCCGCACGGCTGTGCCGCCGCAGCGGCTGGCCTCGGCCGACGTGGTCGTCACCGGCGACCAGGAGTACCACGACGCCGGCGGCGACCCCGACGAACCGCCGATCCTGCCCGAGCGGGTCCGCATCGACGCGGGGCTGGCGGACACGATCGCGGCGCTGCCCGGGGTGCGGGAGACCGAGAGCTTCGTCTTCGAGGGAGCCCCGCCGCCGGGGACCGTCGACGCGATCGGTGTGCATGCCGAGCCGGGAGTGGCTGTCGGCGAGCTCCGGGAGCGGATCGACACCAAGCTGGCCGGCGGAACCGTCACCCTGGTCGGTGACGAGCGGGGACAGGCCGAACTGCGCGACGCGAAGGCGAGTGGCGTCACCGTGATGGCACTGGCCGGCGTCTTCACCGCTTTCGCGATCCTGGTGTCCATCTTCGGCGTCGCTTCCATGCTCGGCCTTTCGGTCGCCCAGCGCCGGCGGGATCTGGCGCTGCTGCGGGCCGTGGGAGCGACACCCCGGCACCTGCGCCGGCTGATCTCCCGGGAGACGCTGCTGCTGGCCGTCGTCGCCACCGCACTGGCTTACTTCCCAGGCCGGTTCCTGGGCGAGTTCGTGTTCGACCGGCTGACCGAGCGCGGGATCGCCGCGGCCGGCCTGGCGTTCCGGCAAGGCTGGATCCCGACGGTGGCCGCCATGGCCATGGCGATCCTCGCGGCCCTGGCCGGTGCACTGAGTGCCGGCCGGAGGGCGTCGCGCGTCAAGCCGGCCCAGGCGCTCGCGGAGGTCTCGGCCGAGGACGGGCCGATCGGCCGCGGGCGCGTGCTGCCGGCGGTGCTTTCGCTGGCCGGTGGCGTCGCCCTGACCATCGTGACCATCGCCGTGGTGAGCGGGCCGCTCACGCCGGCCACCGCCGCGCCCGCGGTGATCCTGCTCGCCATCGGGTTCGCCGTGCTCGCACCCGTGCTGACGAAGGTCACGACCTTCGCCGTGCAGTGGCCCGTGCGCGCGCTGGGTGGCGTGACCGGCCAGCTCGCCGTGCTCAACGCACGGGGCCACGGCGGCCGGACGGCGGCCGTGCTCGGGCCGGTCATCCTGCTGACCGCGGTGTCGACCGGCATGCTGTACCTGCAGACGACCAATGACGAGGCCGACCGGCAGAGCTTCGCCGGCAACCTGGTCGCCGACGCCGTGGTGACCACTCAGGACCGTTTCGACCCGGGCCTGGTCGACCGGATCAACGACCTGCCGCACGTCGACGGCGCCTCGGAGTACGTCACCAGCGTCGGCTTCGTCGAGAAGCCGGCTGACCGCTCGCCGGCGAACGAGGGCTGGACCCTCCAGGGCGTCACCGCCCAGGGCGCCGGCGCCACCACCCCGGTCCAGGTCACCGCGGGCCGGCTCGCCGACCTGCGCGACGACACGATCGCGATCGGGAACCAGCACGCTCAGAGCCTGGGTGTCGGCGTCGGCGGCACCATCACGCTGCGGATGGGCGACAACACGACCCTCGACGTGCGGGTGGCGGCGTTGTTCTCCGCCCCGGACGGCTACGACACCCTGCTGCTTCCCGCCGACACCCTGGCCGCGCACACCACCCAGGCGCACGCGACGCGAATCCTGGTCAAAGCCGGCGAGGGCACCGACCCGGGGCAATTGACGGCGGACCTGACCGAGGTGACCTCCGCCGAGGACGGCCTGACGGTGACCGGCCGCGACGTCCTGCTCAAGGAGTTCGACGAGCAGAAGACGACCGCCGACTTCGCGATCTACCTCATGGTGGTCATGATCGCGGGGTACGCGGCGATCACGGTGATCAACACGCTGGTGTCGAGCATGACGGCGAGGCGGCGGGAGTTCGGGCTGCAGCGGCTCGCGGGCTCGACCCGCGGCCAGGTGCTGCGGATGGCCGTCCTGGAGGGAGCGATCCTCGCCTTCGGCGGCATCGCGCTGGGCACCGTGGCCGTGCTCGGGATCCTGGTACCGGTCAGCCTCAAGCGCCTCGGGTCGGTGCTGCCCGCCGGGTCCCCGTGGGTCTACGTGTCGACGGCCGCGCTGACCGTCCTGCTGACGCTCGGAGCCACGCTCCTGCCCGTCTGGCGCGCGACGCGTGGCCGACCGGCCGAGGCGGCGCTCGCCGTCGAATAGCTCCGGCAGATTCCGCACTCACTTTCCTGTCAGAGAAAGGATTCCCATGACCACAACCCTGGCTCCTCCGGTGCGGGCCGGGAAGGCCGCGGTCGGGGCGCTCGGCATGCTGGCCCTCGCCAGCGGTGCCCTGGAGTCGGTGGTGCAGCCGACGGTCCCGCTCCTGCAACGCGAACTGGACATGGGGCCCACCGGCGGGGCACTGCTCAGCATCCTGCTCCCGATCACCGGCGCGCTCGTGACGCCGTTGGCGGGCAGGTTCGGCGACCGCTACGGCGGAAAACGCGTCCTGATCCGGCTGATGATCGTGGTGTGCGTCGGCGGCATGGTGTCCGCGCTCGCGCCGGGCCTGCCCGTCCTGCTGGCCGGCCAGGTCCTGCAGGGCGCGATGGTCGGCGCGCTGCCCCTGTCGTTCATCGTCGTGCGCAAGCACCTGCCCGCGGGACGGTCGAAGGTGGCCATCGGGGTGGTCAGCGGCCTGTTCGTGGGCGGCGGGATGCTGGGCATGCTGCTGGCCGGGCCCGTGGCGGAACAGCTGTCCCGGCACTGGATGTTCGCGCTGCCGACGTTGGCCGTCATCGTGGCCACCCTGCTCGTGAACCGTTTGGTGCCAAGGGATTCGGCGGACCGGTCGGACGACGCCGGGGTCGACTGGCCCGGGCTGGTCCTGCTGAGCGGGGTGCTGATCACGCTCATGCTCACGATCACCTTCGCGCTCGACCTCGCTTCGCAACCGCTCGTCCTTTGTGGACTGGTCGTGCTTCTGGCCGCACTCGTGGCCGGCTGGATCGCCGTCGAGCGGCGCGCGGCCTCGCCGCTGATCGATCTGCGCCTGCTGGCCCGGCCCATGATGTGGAAGTCGAGTGTGCTGACGTTCATGGTCTGCGTCGGCGCCTCGATGGCGATCTTCCTCGTCACACAGCTGTGGAGCGCGTCCGGTGACGGCTACGGCTTCGGGGCCGGTGCCACCGAGATCGGCCTCTTCCTGGTGCCCAGCACCGTGGTCGCGACGCTGGCCGGACCGCTGGGCGGGAACTGGGAGCGGCGTTCCGGCCCACGTTCCGTGGCCACCGCCGGGGTCGTCATCATGACCCTGGCCCTGATCGCCATGGCGGTCGTGCACACCGAGGCGTGGCACCTCGTCGTCGGCAAGGCACTGGTCGCACTGGCCAACGGCCTGGTCGTCACCGCGATGACGACCGGCATCGCCACCTCCGCCGCGCCGACCGAGACCGGCGTCGCCACCAGCCTGATCCTGGTGACCCGCGTACTCGGCATGGCCTCGGGCGGGATGTTCGGTGGCGTGCTCCTCGCCGCCGGGACGCCGTCCGGATCGGACGTCGCGGCCGAATCGTCGTACCTCACCGGATTCGTCATCGCCGGCGCTGTCCCGGCGCTGGCCCTGCTCGTCACCCGCACCATGCACAAGGGAGTCAAGGCATGACTCGCACCGCTCACCTGGTCCGGTGGCGATCCGCGACGACGCGGAGTTCTGTTCAACGACTCCATCGCCGCGGCAGGGTCGCGCTGGCGGGCGACGCCGCGTACGCGCCGTCGTTTCTCACCGGACAGGGCTCCTGCCTCGCGCTCGTCGGCGCCTACATGCTCGCCGGTTCCTTGGCCGGCCGGGACCACGCCGCCGGGCTCGCCGCCTATGAAGACGGCACGCTGCCCCTGAAGCCCGCAGCCGGCTGATCGAGGCCGGCTCGCGACGAGGGCTTTCGGAGCCCGCTCACCTGGCGCCGCTGCCGCGCCTGGTCCGGGCCTGGCATGGGGCTCAGTACGCCGCGAGCGCCGTCGGCGGGATCACCGTTCCGGTCGCGCGGCCGGCGCCGTCCAGCAGCCAGCCCATGCGTTTCGGCGTGCGGAGGTTGATCGCGCTGTCCCGGAGCCGGAGCCACGGCAGGTGCTCGCCGAGCTTTCGCTCGATGCGGAGCATGTCGTGCGGCGAGCGCGTCCAGAAGGTCATCGCCAGGTTGGCGTCGCCGGTCGTCGAAACGCACATCCGCAGCTCCGGCAAGGTGGCGAGCGCTTGCACGGTCCTGCGGTGGTCGGTCGGCTCGACGTGCGCCGTCCAGGTGCTGCTCACCGTCCAGCTCGAGACCTCCGAAGCAAGTTCGCAGCGGAACGACAGCAGGTCCGAGGCGAGCAGCCGGCCGAGCTGACGGCGCACCGTGGCGGGGTTCCGGCCCGTCAAGCGAGCCAGGTCCGCCGCCGTGCTGCGTCCGTCGGTGGCGAGCGCCTCGATCAGCGGCCACGCGTCCCGTGGCGGCGGCGCCGGGACCCGAGCCGGTTCGCGGGCGGCGGCCTGGAAAGCGGACTCTTCCACCGGGCTGAGCGCATCGAGGCGCCAGTGGCTGCCGTGCCGGTGCACCGCCGTGGCGACGAAGGTCCGCTGGCGGGCCACTCCGGGCAGCGTCTCGAGATCGTCGAGCACGTACCGGGTGAGCGCGGCGAGGTCCTCGGTGATGACGGTGAGCAGCAGGTCCCGTCCGCGCGTCGACTCTTCGACGGTGACGGCACGCGGGTCCGCGCACGCGGCGTCGACGACGGCCCGCCGGGCGCCCGGCAGGCAGTCCACCTCGACCAGGGCGAGCGTGACCCGCCGGTAGCTGCCGCCCGGGTGGGCCGTGATCCACGCGAGTCCGCGCTCCCGCAGCTTGGCCCACCTGGCCGCTTCGCCGGCCGCGGTCGTGCCCAGGATGCGTGCGGCCTCGGCCCACGGGATCCGGGGAGCGACCTGGAGGCCGTGGAGCAGCCGCAGCTCCTTCTCCTCGAGTCCCGGATGCACGGAAATCATCGAAACAGTCTCCCTCGTGCACGAATCTAGCCAAATCAAGTCATCGTATCTCGCCAGATCGCATACTCGCTCCTCTCGGACGCTCGGAGGACGAAATGACTGTGCTCGACGACGCGCACGCCATGCGCGACGAGGTCATCCGGCTTCGGCGGGTGCTGCACTCCCGGCCGGAGCTCGGTCTGCACCTGCCGCGCACGCAGGAAGCGGTGCTGGACGCCCTCGACGGCCTGCCGCTGGAGATCTCGACGGGCGGGGCGACGACGTCCGTCACGGCTGTGCTGCGCGCGAGCGGTGCCGCGTCCGGCCGGCGCCCGGTCCTGCTGCGAGGGGACTTGGACGCGGTGCCGGTCCAGGAGGAGACCGGGCTCGAGTTCGCCTCCACCGTGCCGGGCGCCGCCCACGCGTGCGGGCACGACCTGCACACCGCCATGCTGGTGGGCGCGGCCCGCCTGCTGGCCACTCGCCGGGCGGAGCTGGCGAACGACGTCGTCCTGATGTTCCAGCCGGGGGAGGAGGGCTGGGAAGGCGCCAGGGCGATGCTCGAGGAGGGTGTCCTCGACGCCGCGGGGGAGCGCGTCGGCGCCGCTTACGCCCTGCACGTCTTCTCGACCCTGCCGCAGGGTTTTCACCTCCGGCCGGGCGTGGTGCTGGCCTCCTCCTCGGGTCTCGACGTCACCGTGTCGGGCCGCGGCGGCCATGCCTCCACGCCACACCTGGCCCGGGATCCGGTGCCGGCCACCGCCGAGATGATCACGGCGTTGCAGGCCTTGGTGACCCGCCGGGTGGACGTGTTCGACCCGGTCGTCCTCACGGTCGGTGTCGTCGAGGCGGGGACGCGGCGCAATGTCATCCCGCCGACGGCCCGGTTCGAGGCGACGGTGCGCACGTTCTCCGACGCGACCGCGGTCCGGGTCGGCGCCGAAGCTCGGCGGCTGGTCGAGGGCATCGCCGCGGCGCACGGGCTCGACGTCGACGTCCGATTCGACCGTGAGCGTCCGGCTACGGTCAACGATCCCGGCGAGGCCGCGTTCGCCGGGCGGACGATCTCCGAGGTCTTCGGGGGGAGCCGGCTGAGCCGGCTCGAGCATCCGTTCACCGGATCGGAGGACTTCTCGCGGGTCCTGGGTGAGGTGCCCGGCGCGTTCATCGCACTGGGAGCGTTACCCGGTGGCGCCGATCCGGACACGGCACCGTTCAACCACAGCGGACGGGCGATCTTCGACGAAGCGGTGCTTCCCCTCGGGGCGGCCCTCCTCGCCGAGCTTGCGTTGCGCCGACCCCACACCGCGGTGTCCACCGAGATTCCGGAGCGTCCACGATGACCACGAACCCGCCCGAAGGTGCCCGCCGGCGCGTCGGCCGCACCATGCTCGGCATCAGCCTCGGCCACGCGATCGAGTGGTACGACTGGGGCATCTACACGATCTTCGTTCCCTTCTTCGCCGGGCAGTTCTTCCCCGGCGGCACGGCGGGATCGGCGCTGCTGGCCGGACTCGCGGTCTTCGCGGCGGGTTTCGTGGCGCGACCGCTCGGCGGCCTGCTCGTGGGCAGGCTGTCCGACCGGGTCGGCCGGCGTCCGATGATGAGTCTCACGGTCGGCGGCATGGCCGCCGCGAGCCTGCTCATCGGCTTCGCTCCCACCTACGCCACCGCCGGCGTAGGAGCTTCGCTGATTCTGCTGGCTTGCCGGGTGCTCCAAGGACTGGCGGCGGGCGGCGAACTCCCCTCGGCCCAGACGTACCTGACGGAACAGGCTCCCACCCATCGCCGGGGTCTCTGGTCGAGCCTCATCTACATCGCGAGCGTCGGCGGCAACTCGGTCGGCGTGCTGCTCGGACTGGTGCTGTCGCTGACGTTGACGCGCGAAGAGATGCTCGGTTACGGCTGGCGGATCCCGTTCGTCGTCGGCGGCGTGCTGGGGGTGATCGCGTTGTGGGTCCGGCGCTCGCTCGCCGAGTCCGAAGCTTTCGTCAAGGAGCGGGAAGCGGGACGGAAGCAGCCGTTCTGGCCCGACCTGGTCCGCCACCGCCGCGCGGCGCTGCAGGTGGTCGGCATGTCGGTCGGACCGACCGTCGTCTACTACGCCTGGGTCATCGCAGCACCCGCTTATGCCATCACGACCCGGCACCTCGACTCGAGTTCCGCCCTGCTGACGGGGGTGTTGTCCAGCCTCGTGCTCATCGCGGTGCTGCCGTTCTGGGGTGCGCTCTCGGACCGGATCGGGCGGCGGCCCGTGATGCTGATCAGCCACCTGGGTACCGCCGCGACGTTGTTTCCGCTGCAGGCGCTCGATCTGGGGGATGCCGTCCAGCTGGGCATCGCCATGTCGATCGCGATGGTCTTCATCGGAGCCGGGGTTTCGATCCTGCCGGCGGCCTACGCGGAGCTGTTCCCGACGCGCATTCGCACAGCCGGGCTGGCCGTGCCGTACTCGGTGGCGGTGGCCGCTTTCGGGGGAACAGCGCCCTACCTGCAGACGTGGGTCGGCGAGGCGTTCGGGCCGGCGTTCTTCACCGGTTACGTCGTCCTGCTCCTGCTGGTGTCGGCCGCGACCGTGCTGACGCTCCGCGAAGGACGAGGGACCGACCTGGCCACCCTTCACGAGGCGGCTCCCCAACGGATGAGGAAAGCTGAAGATCATGACACCGCTCGAAATGCTGGCTGACGGCGTCACGGTCGTCGACCTCGCGCACCCGTTCGAGGTCGGGATGCCCGCATCGCCCACCCACCCACCGTTCGAGTTCGCACTGCGCCACCGGCACGGCGATCACTCCTATCCGGACGGATTCACCGGTTCGCACGAGATCATGGTGCTGGGCGGGCACGTCGGTACCCATCTGGACGCGCTGAGCCACGTGGCCGTGGACGGCAAGCTCCACGGCGGAGTTCCGGTCGCGGAAGCGATGCACGCGGGCCGCTATCGCAGCCACGGCATCGACCAGGTGCGTCCCCTCGTCTGCCGCGGGGTGCTGTACGACGTGCCACGCAGCCGGAAAGTCACGCGGCTGGACCCGGGCACGGCCGTGGGGGTGGCGGACCTCGAGGCCGGACCCGAGCCGAAGCCCGGTGATGTCGCGCTGATCCGGACGGGGTGGGCGCAGCTTTGGCACGACCCGCGGTCCTACGTCGGTGACGATTCCGGGGTGCCCGGCATCGATCTCGGTGCCGCGGAATGGCTTGCCGGACACGGGGTCGCCGCCGTCGGTGCCGACACCATCGCCCTGGAACACCGCCCACCCGGCCCGGGATCCGCTCCGCTGCCGGTGCACCGGCTTCTCCTGCACGACAACGGCATCAATCTGATCGAGGTGATGGCTTTGGAAACCCTGTCCGAGACGCTGGCGTCCGCCGGCACCGCGGAATTCCTCTTCATCGGCGCACCGCTCAACGTGGTGGGTGCCACCGGAGCGCCGATCCGCCCGCTGGCGGTGGTCGGCGCATGAGCGGCGACACGATCCAGCTGGGCGACGTGACAGTCACCCGGGTGGTGGAGTGGAGCGGGTCGATCAAGACGGTGAGCGACTTCGTTCCCGACAGCACCCCGGAAGGCCGCGCGGCACTGGCCCCGGAGTTCCGCGACCCGGACAACGACGCGTACCACTGTGCGATCCAGAGCTGGGTGTTGCGCAGCGAAGGGCGCACCATCGTCGTCGACACCGGTGCGGGGAACGACCGTGAACGTCCGCAGATCCCGCAGTTCGACCACCTCCGGACGCCGTTCCTGGAGAACCTCCGCCGGGCCGGTGTCGAGCCCGAGGACGTCGACCTGGTGGTGAACACCCACGTCCACTACGACCACGTCGGCTGGAACACCCGGCTGGACAACGGGGAGTGGGCGCCGACGTTCCCCAACGCCCGCTACCTCATTCCCCGCGTCGACCGCGACTACTTCGACCCCGGGAACGAACACCGCCGTCCTCCGGTGCACACCGACGCCGACCGCCTGCGCCGCCGGGGCAGCCACCTCGTCTTCGCCGACAGCGTCGCACCGATCCTCGAGCAGGGGCTCGCGACGTTGTGGGAGAACAGCTACCGGATCGACGGGAACCTGACGCTGGCGCCGGCACCCGGGCACACGCCCGGATCGTCGGTGCTCAAGCTGAGGTCCGGCACGGACCGGGCGTTCTTCGTCGGAGACCTCCTGCACAGCCCGGTCCAGGTGGCGGAGCCGGCGGCCAACAGCTGCTTCTGCGAGAACCAGGCCGAAGCGCGCGCGACCCGCGTCCGGTTGCTCGGCGAGGCCGCCGAAACCGGTGCGCTGGTCGTGCCGGCGCATTTCCCCGGGCGGGGTGCGGCCGAGGTGCGCAAATCGGGGGAGGGCTATGAGCTGCACACCTGGGCCGCCTTCGAACCTCCTCTCATGGCGGGCTAGTTTCGCGCGTCCGAGGTCCGTTGACAGCGGTCCGGAAATGGGCCCCAAGGCGGCCTTCGGTGCGTCAGACGCAACCAAGGCGGCCTTCGGTGCGTCAGACGCAACCAAGGCCACCTTGGGGCGCACTGCTCACCGGCCCGGCCGCGTAGCGCAGGCTTGCACCTCCGGATCGTCCAGCGCGGACAGGGAGATGCCCCGGGTCTCTTTCGCGGCCAGCACCGCTCCTGTCGAAATCACCGCGGCACCGGCCAGGTAGACCGCGATCGGGATCGCGGAACCGTAGGCCTTGAGCAGGCTGGCGGTGATGAACGGGGCGAGGGACCCGGCGAAGATCGACGTTGTCTGGTAGGCGAGGGAGACGCCGGCGTAGCGCATCCGCGTCGGGAACAGCTCGGCCATCATCGCCGGCTGGGGCGCGTACATCAGGCCGTGCACGACCACGCCGAGGACCAGCGCCAGCACGATCAGTCCCGGATTCCCGGTGTCCATCAGCGGGAATCCCGCGAAGCCCCAGCCGATCATCAGGACCGAGCCGGTGAGGTAGACCGGGCGGCGGCCGAACCGGTCCGCGAGGTGCCCGAACCACGGCACGATCGCCAGGTGCACGACGTGGGCGACCACCAGGAGCAGCAGGATGTCGGTGGTGCTGCTGCCCACGCGCAACGCCAGGTAGGTGATCGAGAAGGTCACCACGACCTGGTAGAGGATGTTCTCGGCGACGCGTGCCCCCATCGAGATCAGCACGCCGCGCGGGAAGTGCTTCAGGACCTCGATGACGGACGAGCGCTCCGGCTCCCGCTCCTTCGCCCGCTTCAGCGAGTCGAGGAAGATCGGTGCTTCCTCCACCTGGGTCCGGATGTAGTAGCCGACCAGCACGATGATCGCCGACGCCCAGAACGCCGTTCGCCAGCCCCATGCGGTGAACGCGCTCTCGGTGAGGAAGAACGACAAGGCCAGCAGGACGATCGTGGCGAGCAGGTTGCCGAGCGGCAGGCCGGCTTGGGGCCAGCTCGACCAGTAGGCGCGCCGGGCGTCCGGGCTGTGCTCGCCGACGAGCAGGACCGCGCCGCCCCATTCGCCGCCCACCGCGAAGCCTTGCACGAAGCGCAGCAGCACCAGGATCGTCGGCGCCCAGAAGCCGATGCTCGAGTAGCTGGGCACGCAGCCGATCAGGAAGGTGGCGGCACCGACCAGCAGCAGGCTGAGCTGGAGGAGCTTCTTCCGGCCGACCCGGTCGCCGAAGTGCCCGAAGACGATCCCGCCGAGCGGGCGGGCGACGAAGCCGACCGCGTAGACCAGCAGGGCGTTGATGACACCGTCGAGCGGATTCCCGTTGCCCGGGAAGAAGACGGTGCCGAAGACCAGGGCCGACGACGCGGAATACAACAGGAACTCGTACCACTCGGCGACGGTCCCGGCCATGGACGCGGCCACGACTTTGCGCGGCCCGGTCAACGGGGGTGTGACCGCGGTTTCGGTGCTCTGCATCGTGGACGACTCCTTTGTCGATGGCCTGTCGGGGAGGCTCGTTCCCGGCGGATCGAAGCACACCGGAGCCGTCGTGCGCAACCGATTGCTCACAGTAGAACAATCGGTTGCGCATCTTGACCGGCGAACCGCTGCGGACGTAGCGTCCCCGGAGCACTCACTCGTTCCCGAGACCAGGAACGGACCGGACCCGGCGCTCGCAGGCGCCCTCCGCCGCCGGTGGAACATCGCACGTACAGACAGGGACGACACATGCTTTCCGGAACCAGAGTCGTGAGCTTCACGCACTTCCTGCAGGGCCCCTCCGCCACCCAGATCCTCGGGGACCTCGGTGCGGACGTGATCAAGATCGAGCCGCCGCAAGGCGCCTTCGAGCGTGGCTGGTCGGGCCCCGACGCGTTCGTCGGCGGCGTCTCGGTGTTCTTCCTGCTCGCGAACCGCAACGCGCGCAGCATGGTCGTCGACCTCAAGTCCGACGAGGGCCGCCGAGTGCTGCGCCGGCTCCTGGACGGCGCCGACGTCCTGATCGAAAGCTTCCGGCCGGGCGTGATGGACCGCCTCGGGCTCGGCTACGAGGAGCTGCGGGCCACCAACCCCCGGCTGGTCTACTGCTCGCTCTCCGGCTACGGGTCCGACGGCCCCTACAAGGACCGGCCGGGGCAGGACGTCCTCGTCCAGTCGCTGTCCGGCCTCGCCGCGGCGACCGGTGCGGAGGGCCGGCCGCCCACCCCGGTCGGTGCCTCCGTGGTCGACGCGCACGGTGCGGCGCTCGGGGCGCTCGGGATCCTGGCCGCGTTGCACGGCCGGGCGCGCACCGGCGAAGGCACCCGGGTGGAGAGCAACCTGCTCAGCGCGGCTTTGGATCTGCAGGTCGAGCCCCTTTCCTACCACCTCAACGGGTTTCGCGGCGAGCGCAGCCCCTCCGGCGTCTCGTCGCGGTTCTACAAGGCGCCGTATGGCGTCTTCGCCACGGCTGACGGGCACCTGACGATCTCTCTCACGGGCACGGACGTGCTGGCGAAGGTGCTCGACGACCCGTGGTTCAGCGGCGTCGCCCCCGCCGACGAGTACGCCCGCCGCGAGGAGGTCAACGAGCGGGTCGCCGTACTGCTCGCCGAGCACCCGACGGCGTACTGGATCGAGCGGTTCACCGAGTTCCGGGTTTGGCACGCGCCGGTCCACGACTTCGACGACGTCGCCACCGATCCGCAGGTCCGGCACAACGAGACGATCCTGACCATCCCGCACCCGGAGGCCGGCGACGTCCGGGTGCCGGCCCACCCGATCCGCTACGGCGGGGAGCGCCCGGGGCTGCGCCGGGTGCCGCCGGCACTGGGGGAGCACACCCGGGAGGTGCTCGGGGAGCTCGGCTACAGCCCGGCCGCGGTCGACGCCTTGGTCGCGGGAGGTGCGTTCGGTGCCCAGTCCTGAGGCCGGCGTCGACCGGAGTGCCGGCCCCGTGCTCGTCGAGCGCCGCGGCGCCGTCGCGGTCCTCACCCTGAACCGGCCGGCGAAGTACAACGCGATCGACCACGCCACCGTCGACGCGCTGACCGTCGCGCTCGACGGGATCGAGGCCGACGGGACCGTGCGGGCGGCGGTGCTCACCGGTGCCGGCAAGGCCTTCGCCGCGGGCGCGGACATCGCCTTCTACGCGGGCGCGGACCATGGCGAGTTCGCCGCCTTCACCGAGCGCTGCAACGCTCTGTGCGACCGGATCGCGCGGTGCCGCGTGCCTGTGGTGGCGGCGGTGCGGGGCCTGGCCCTCGGCGGGGGGTTCGAGCTCGTGCTGGCGTGCGATGTGGTGGTCGCCGAGCGTGGCGCCGCGTTCGGCTTGCCCGAGGTCACCCTGGGGCTGCTGCCGGGCTGGGGTGGTACCCAGCGGCTGACCTGGCACGTCGGCCCCACCCGGGCCCGCTGGCTCACGATGTCCGGCGATCGCCTGGACGCCGTGGCCGCCGAGGCGGTGGGCATCGTGACCCACCTGTGCGAAGGGGAGGAGCTGGTCCCGCGGGCGCTGGCGGTCGCGGACCTGCTCGCCGCGCGGGCGCCGCTGGCCGTGGCCGCGATCCGGGACACGGTCGTCGCGGCCGTCCACGGTGGACCCGAAGGATCCGCCGGCCCGGGCTTCCGCCGCGAACGCGAGGCGCTGGGGGAGCTGTTCGCCTCCGCCGACGGCCGCGAGGGCATCACGGCGTTCGTCGAGAAGCGCACTCCGCGGTTCACCGGACGCTGATCGCGGCGGGCGAAGCGGCCACCGGCGGGGTCAGAGTGCGCGGGTCGACTCCCGCAGCACCAGCCGCGGCGCCGGGTCGGCCACCACGAGATCACGCAGCGGTGTGCCGCCGAGGTGCTCGATCAGCACGCCGCACGCCGTGCGGCCGAGTTCCCGCAGCGGCAGCCGCACCGTGGTCAGTGCCGGGTTCCAGGCCTGGGCGACCCAGGTGTCCAGCACGGTCACGACGGACATGTCCTCGGGTACCCGGACGCCGGCCCGGCCCAGCGCGGAAACCGCGCCGACCGCCGCGTTCACACTGGACACGACGAGGGCGGTCGGCCGCCGTGGCGCGCTCAGGATCAGCGGAACGGCCGCCGCCCCGGCGGCCGCCTCCCAGCCCGCCCGCACCACCCACTCCGGCGCGACCGTCAGCCCCGCTTCGGCCATCGTCTCGAGGTAGCCCTGGTGGCGGCGGACCGCGGTGTCGTGGTGCGGTACGCCGGCGAGGTGGCCGATGCGCTCGTGGCCGAGCTCGACCAGGTGGCGGGTCGCCAGCCGGGCGCCGGCGACGTCGTCGAGGACCACCGAGCCGGCCCGGCCCGGCAGCCGGGAGTTGATCAGCACGACGGGGACGTCGTCGCCGAGCACCTGGGCGAGGGCGGCGTCGTCGAGGTCCTCGCGACGTTGCAGCAGCACGCCGTCGACCCGGCCGGCCGCGACCAGCTCGCGCAGGCGCCCGTGTCCGGACGGCGGCGGGTCGACCTGGCCGAGCAGCACCGACATGCCGGCTTCCCGGGCCCGGTCCTGCACGCCCCCCAGCATGTCCGCGAAGACGGCGTTGGTGACGTCCGGGACGATCAGGCCGACGGCGCCGGAACGCCGGAAGCGCAAAGCCCGGGCCCGGTGGCTCGGCACGTACTGCAGAGCTTCGGCGGCGTCGCGGACCCGGGTGCGGGTGGCCTCGCTGACCCGGGCTCGCGTGTCGCCGGTGAGCACTCGCGACGCCACGGAGCGGGAAACCCCGGCCGCGTCGGCGACGTCCTGGAGCGTGGCCATGGCGGTCAGTCTACCGGCGCAATCGATTGCCCGGACCTCGGCAATCGATTGCGCCCGACCCGAGGGGATCCTTCAGCCACCCAGGGCTTCCACCTGCGGCCGCCGCGGGTCGTACGCTGCCCAACCCGGGTCGCCGTGGGTCGCGAAGGCGACCCAGGCGCCGTGCACGCGGGCCGCGAGCCCGGCGGGCGCCGGGTCGGGACCGAGCAGGCCGGCGTCGCCGTGCAGCCACGGTTCGTCGGCGATGTCGAAGACGAAGGGCAGCTCGACCGTGTGGGTGGCGCCCAGCCGCCCGCCCAAAGCCGTCGAACGGTAGCCGAACGAGTAGGCGTGGGTGCGGCCACCGGACAGCCGGGCGTGGGCCTCGGTCAGCCGCGCGGTGCCGGCCCCGAAGAGGGCTTCGCCCAGCACCGCGGAGCGCAGCTCGCCCGGGGTCGCCCCCGGCCGGGCCGCCCGATGGGCCGCGACGACGGCGGCGGGGTCCGCGTGGACCTGTGCCGCCAGAGCGAGCACATCGTCGTCCGTTGTGGACTCCAGCTTGCCTTGCGGCACCAGGTAGAGGTGGCCCTCCTCGGTGTTGGTGCCGATGAGCAGGTCGACCTCTCCCGCCGGCCCCTCCGCCAGGGCGTCGGCCGGCTGCACCGGCAGGACCAGGGAGAACGGGCTCAGCTCGACGAGCGGGTCCGTGGCCGTCGCGGTCCGCAGGTCGATCCCCGCGAGCTCCGGCAGGATCTCGAGGAACCGCTCGTCCGGGATCCCGGCGAAGGCCTCCGCGGTGGGCGGCACGCCCAGCGCCCGCGCGGCCACGGCCGTGACCCGGCGCGCCTGCTCGGGGGTGAAGGCGCCGGTACCGCTGCCGCTCTGGACGATCGCGCGCCGGAACAGCCCCTTGGCCTCCGGCGTCGCCAGCAGGGCTCCGATGAGGGTGGCGCCCGCGGACTGGCCGAACAGCGTGACGTTCCCGGGATCGCCACCGAACTCGGCGATCGTGTCCCGCACCCAGCCGAGCGCGGCGAGGACGTCGAGCAGCCCGCGGTTGGCGGGAGCACCCGCCAGGTCGAGGAAGCCGGGGATGCCGACGCGGTAGTTCACCGTCACCAGCACCACGCCGTCGCGGGCGAACGCCCGGCCGTCGTAGAGCGCGGCGCGGGTGGAGCCGGTGACGAACCCGCCGCCGTGCACGAAGACCATGACCGGCCGCTTCCCGCCGCCGGTGCCGGGAGTCCGGACGTCGACGGTCAGGTACTCCTCGCCGCGCACCCAGCCCGGGCCGAAGTAGGGGGTCATGTCGAGCCGTCCGAAGTCCCGGGCCGGCTGCGGCGCGGTCGGCGAAGGCGCGGTGGCGTCCCGGACACCGGACCAGCCCGGGTGGGACAGCGGCGGCGCGAATCGGCCGGCGCTCGTGGGGGCCGCCGCATACGGGATGGCGCGGTAGCGCTCGCCGAAGCGGTCACGAACACCGCGCACGGCGCCCGCCGGGGTCTCGACGATCGGATCTGCCTGCTGGGACACGGGAAACGCTTCCTCTCTCGGGCTGGTGCCGGATTCACGCGATGCGGGAGAAGCCCGCCCACTCCTTGATGGCGAACTTCGACCCGGCCCGCTCGACCACGGCACCGCCGTGGCCACCGAGGTGAGCCGGGAAGACCAGCGCGTTGTCCTCGGCCGCGCGGCCGAGGAGCTTGTGGCGGGTCGCCCGGGCGCCGGCCGGGTCCTCGCAGAAGCAGGAGTTCGTCTCCGGCTCCACGACCTGCAGCGGGTTGTGCACCAGATCGCCGACGAACAGCGCGCGGTCGCCGCCGGACTCCAGGGTCAGCACGGACGACCCGGGGGTGTGGCCGGGCGCGAGATCCAGCCGGAGGTTCCGGTCGATCCGGTACGAGCCGTCCCACAGGTGGGTCAGCCCGGCCGCGTGCACCGGGGCGACGCTGTCCTCGAAGACGTTCTGGTTGCCGCGGCCCAGCCGCGGCTGGTGGTTGTTGGCCGGGTTCCAGAAATCGAAGTCCTGCCGCGTCATCAGGTACTTGGCGTTCGGGAAGGTCGGCACCCAGGTCCGGCCGTCGAGGTAGGTGTTCCAGCCCACGTGGTCGATGTGCAGGTGGGTGTTGATGACGATGTCGACGTCTTCGGGCCGGACGCCGGCGGCGGCGAGGTTGTCCAGGAAGTTCGTGTCCAGCCGGTTCCAGACGGGCGCGTAGGGGCGGTCCTTGTGGTTGCCGACCCCGGTGTCGACGAGGATGGTGCGGCCTTCGCTGCGCAGCAGCCAGGTCTGGATGGCCGAGACGCATTCGCCGGCGCCGGTGTCCAGGAAGTCCGGGGCCAGCCAGCTCTGGTGCTCGTCCCAGGCGTCGTCGGGGCTTTCGGGGAAGAAGTCCGCGGGGCCCATCTCGACCGAGCCGTAGTACTCCTTGACCCGGGTGACGGTCACGTCGCCCAGCTTGATCTGATCCATGATCACTCCTCGTGAGTCGCGGGCAGCCGCCCTGACCGGATCGAGCCTGATCGTGTTCGCGCGCGCCAACCAGCCCCGCGTTGTCCTATCCCCCGGAGGGTCTGGCTGGGCGGCGCCGCGGGCGTGGATAGTGGAGAGATGGACGGACCAGGCCCGCTCGGCGATTTCCTGCAAGCACGGCGCGCCAGGCTGCGCCCGGAAGACGTGGGTCTGCGCGACCTCGGGCCGCGCCGGCGGGTGGCTGGGCTGCGCCGGGAGGAGCTGGCGCAGCTGGCCGGGGTCAGCGTGTCCTACTACACCCGGCTCGAACAGGGCCTGTCCCGTGGCGCGTCGGCGGAGGTGCTCGAGGCGATCGCCGGCGCCCTGCTGCTCGACGACCACGAGCGGGACCACCTGGAACGCCTCGCCGGGGCGGCCCGCCGCGTACCGCGGGCGCGAAGGCCCCGGCCCGAGAAGCTCGCCGACGAGACGCGGGACCTGATGCGCTCCTTCGACGGCGTCCCCGCGCTCGTCCTCGGCCGGCGCACGGACGTGCTGGCGTGGAACGCCCTCGGGCACGCCCTGCTCGCCGGCCACGTGGACCCGCTGAGCCCGGAGGACGCCGCGCACCGGCCGAACATGAGCCGCATGCTGTTCCTGGACCCGCACTGCCGGGAGCTCTACGGGGACTGGCGGCGCAAGGCGCGCGCGGTCGTGGGCAATCTGAGGGTCGCCGTCGGCCGTCATCCGGAGGACCGTCAGCTCGCCGAGCTGATCGGCGAGCTGACGATGAAGAGCCCGGAGTTCGTGGCGTTGTGGGGTGACCACCGGGTGACGCCGTGCGACGCGGCCACCTACGAGCTGCGTCATCCGGTGGTCGGCACGGTGACGGTCACGCAGCAGACCCTCGTCCTCGCGCGTTCGCCGGGGCAGTCCGTCGTGGTGTGCACGACGCCCGCCGGGTCACCGTCGGAGGCGGCACTGACCCTGCTGCGGCAGGCGAGCGCGGTGGAGCCGGCCGAGCGCAGCGGTGGACCGGCCCGGCCGGACCGCTCCACCGCCGCCCGGTGACCACCTCCTGGTGTCGCGCGTCGGAGGATCGTTGACAGAGGCCCGGCGGTGCGCCCCAAGGTGGCCTTGGGTGCGTCAGACGCACCCAAGGCGGCCTTCGGTGCGTTGAGCGCAACCAAG